>PLNZ01000250.1 GCA_003142915.1 Ignavibacteriales bacterium
GCCGGAGACAGACGCGTGAAATAATTGTAAATACAGCTTCTTTCCAGCGCTGCGACTTTGGCAAAGCCGCCCCTTCGGAGGAAGTCTTGAGCTAGTGTAGTAACGCATAAATCTTCCAACCGTTTTAACGGTTTATTTTCTAATTACGAACAACGGGTTAAGGTTGTATAAAAATAAATTGCATAAAATGAATTTAAATTTTTGAGAACATAATGAGTAAAAAAGAAAATATTTTAATTGTTGACGATGAGAAAATAATAAGAGAGTCCCTCTTCCATTGGTTCGAAAATGAGGGCTATGTTGTTGATGCCGCAGAAAGCGGAGAATCGGCGCTGAAGAAATTTATGGCTGAAAGATCCGGACTGCTGCTTGTTGATCTGAAAATGCCGGGTATGGGGGGACTTGAACTGTTAAAGGAAGTAAAGAAAATTGATCCTGAAACAATTGTAATAATGATTACCGCATATGCCTCGGTTTCTACTGCGATTGCCGCAATAAAAGACGGCGCTTATGATTATGTAACAAAGCCTATTGATCCGGATGACCTTGCCAATCTTGTATCTAAAGCGTTTGAACAAAAGAAACTTCGCTATGAAAATAAAATGCTGAAAAATAACATAGATGAAATTTCCGGGCCGGACAGCATTGTTGGGGAAAACCCTGCAATGAAAAAAGTCCATGAGCAGATTATTACAGCCGCACAAAATGATACCGCAGTAATGATCCGCGGTGAAAGCGGAACTGGGAAAGAATCAACGGCTAAAGCTATTCATAATAAAAGCATTAGAAAATATTTCCCGTTCATATCCGTTAAATGCGGAGCGCTGACAGAATCAATGCTGCGGAATGAACTTTTCGGCGAAGAAGCCGGCGCCGCGGGAAGTCAGATAACTAAGAAAGGGAAATTTGAGACAGTCGACGGCGGTACATTATACCTCGATGAAGTGAATTCAATTGCATTAAAAATGCAGGTTGAAATTCTAAATGTTCTTGAAACAAACCGGTTTGCAAGAGTTGGCAGTAGTGAATTAATTAAAACAAATTTCCGCCTGATTTCCGCTGCAAACGAAAATATTGAGAGATTGATAAAAGAAGATAAGTTCAGGGAAGACCTGTATTACAAGCTTAATGTTTTTCCTATTGAATTACCGCCTTTGCGTGAGCGTAAAGATGATATACTGCTTTTAGCAAACGAATTTATAAAAAAGTTCACAAGAAGTATAAGCAGGCCCGCCAAAGAAATATCTACAGAAGCAGCCGACTTTTTAATTAATTATGACTGGCCCGGTAATGTAAGAGAATTGGAAAATGCAATTGAACGCGCATTGGTAGTCGGGAAATTGGAGGCCATTATAGTTGACGACCTGCCGTTTCGTATTGCTTCCGTAGAATTTAATCCGGATGAAGATAAGGAAAGCTTATCAATAATTGAAAAGAAACATATACTCAGGGTTTTGAATAAAAACAAATGGAATATCTCCCGCAGTGCGCAGATATTGGAAATAGACAGGGTGACACTTTATAATAAAATTAATAAATACAACCTCCGGGCAAAGTAAGTTTCCCACGACAATTCCGAATGTTTTCGATATTGTCCGAAGCTGTAATTATTCTCAAAAAGCAAATAAACTATGACAATATATAGTTAATTGACAAGTTATTCAAAATTAAGCAATAGCATATTTAATATGCTTTAAGGGTCTGCTTTTATAAAATTAGAATATTTACTGTGATATTTTAATGTTGGTTTTTCGAACAACAAATCTATCACATAGTAAAATAATATTACTTTAAATTCTACTCTTTTAAATCTCTTATAATCTTCTATTCAAACAAATCCATTATAGTTATCCAATTTACATTCATGATCCTTAAAATTAAACCTATATGAAAGTTTACCCGATTGATTTGCAAATATTTTACAACCCGAACTCTTCTTTAACTTCTTTGAACTTTTGAATTGCAAATTTCAGGTCTTCCTTTGAATGTGCAGCGGATATTTGCACGCGTATCCTTGCTGTTCCTTTAGGGACTACTGGGTAGAAGAACCCGGTAACATAAATTCCTTTCTCCAATAATCGGGCTGCCATCTTCTGGGATAAAGCGGCATCGCCTATCATAATAGGAACAATTGGATGAACACCGGGCTTTATATTCAATCCTGCTTTTGCAATTCCATCACGGAAGAATTTAGTATTATCTTCAAGCTTGTCGCGCAGATGCGTTGAGGACTCTAATAATTCCAGCACCTTAATTGAAGCGGCAACAATAGCCGGCGCTACCGTATTGGAAAACAAATAAGGACGCGAGCGCTGCCGCAGCAAGTCAATTATTTCTTTTCTTCCGCTGGTATAACCGCCGCTTGCGCCTCCTAATGCTTTACCGAGCGTTCCGGTTATTATATCGATTCTTCCTATAACATCGTTATATTCGTGTGTGCCTTTGCCGTGCTTTCCCATAAAGCCGACCGCATGGGAATCATCTACCATTACCAGTGCGTTATACTTATCCGCTAAGTTGCAGATGTCCTTTAATTTTGCAATAAATCCATCCATGGAAAAAACACCGTCGGTCGCAATTAAGCATATCTTTGCCGGCTGTGCTTCTTTAAGCTTTTCTTCAAGGTCATTCATATCGCTGTTTTTATACCTGTAACGCTGCGCTTTGCACAATCGTATCCCATCTATAATACTTGCATGGTTAAGCTCATCGCTGATTATAGCATCATTTTCAGAAAGGATTGTTTCAAACAAACCGCCGTTTGCATCAAAACAGGATGTATAAAGGATTGTATCTTCAGTTTCAAGGAATTCGGAAATTTTTTGCTCAAGCTCTTTATGAATTTCCTGTGTCCCGCAAATAAAACGGACGGATGAAAGTCCGTATCCCCATTTATTATAACTCTGTTTAGCGGCTTTAATTATTTCCGGGTGATTTGCCAGACCGAGATAATTATTTGCACACATGTTCAAAACCTGCTGGCCGCCTGCAACCTCAATTTTTGCTTTTTGCGGACTTGTAATAATTCTTTCTTCCTTTAATAAGCCGTCAGCGTCAATTTGTTTTAACTGCTGCTGATAAAATTTTTTTACTGTCTCATTCATAATGAAATCCTCTTTTTTATATCCAGTTCAAAATAATTTTACCTGAGTTGCCGGACTTCATAAGTTCAAAACCATCCTTGAATTGTTCAAAAGGGAAATGATTTGTAATTATAGGTGAAATATCCAGTCCGGTTTGAAGCATTACAGTCATCTTATACCAGGTCTCGAACATTTCCCTTCCATAAATTCCTTTCAGCGTTAACCCGTTAAAGATTACGGTTTCCCAATCTATTGCGGCGTTCGGCAGAAGCCCGAGCAGTGCAATCTTACCGCCGTGGCACATTAAAGACAGCATATTTTTAAAAGCCTCGGCACTCCCGGACATTTCAAGTCCTACATCAAACCCTTCTTTCATGCCAAGTTCTTCCATTATACTTTCAAGTTTTTCATTTGTTACATTTACGGTTCTTGTAACACCCATTTTTTCTGCCAGCTTAAGGCGGTTTGGGTTTATGTCGGTAATTATTACATAACGGGCGCCTGCGTGTTTTACAATTGCGGCTGCCATTATTCCAATCGGTCCTGCTCCTGTTATTAAAACATCCTCGCCAAGTACATTAAATGATAAAGCAGTATGGGCTGCATTTCCAAAGGGATCAAAAATAGAAAATATATCCTCCGGGATAGATGGATCGCAATGCCAAACATTTGATACAGGAATGCTGAGGAATTCTGCAAAGCATCCTGGACGGTTTACTCCAACACCCTTTGTATTTGGGCAGAGATGCCTTCTGCCGGCACGGCAATTTCTGCAGTAACCGCATACTATATGTCCTTCGCCGCTTACAAGTTCCCCTATTTTTACATCGTGTACATTGCTTCCGATTGCTTCTATGGTTCCAACATACTCATGGCCCACAACCATAGGCACCGGGATAGTTTTTTTTGCCCAGTCGTCCCAATTGTAAATATGAATATCCGTTCCGCAGATGGATGTTTTATGAATTTTAATCAGGACATCGTTCACACCCACTTCGGGTAAGGGAACTTCATCAAGCCATAGGCCAGGTTCAGCATATTTCTTAACAAGAGCCTTCATCTTTTTCATTTTAATCCTCAAAAATTTTTACAGAGTATTTTTTATGATATAATAATAAAATTTCTATTCAATAAAGTTTATAGCGCTAAAATTATAGATATAGACAACAAACGACAAACTATTTGTGTAGTTAAAATCATTTGAGAATTAAAAAAAAGATGAGTGTTTAAATATTGAGGCTGGGAAACATTTAAAAATATCCTTAATTATCCCCCAAAAATTTTTATCTGTTGAAAAAACCGGTTATAAAAACTTAAATAATAGAGAAAAGAGCAAATTCCATTGCCGGAAGCAAACTTTTGTTCTCTTTAAGTTTATTAATTTTATTGGCGAACCAATCTTCATCTAGTTCATTTTCGGAAGCAGTCAGCATTAGCCACTCAAGTTCCTTATCGGAAAGTTTGTTGTCTTTAAGCGCTAATTTAATCCCATCGGTAATAAACGATTCGGCAATCGTTTTTTCGGAAAACTTGATGGGATTTTCAGGAATATATTTATTCGCAAGAAGGCTGTGTATCGTGCTTTCATAAAAATCAGAAGCAAATCCAAGCTTTGAAGCGATGCTTTTAAGAAACTTCTTTTCAAAATCAGTTAAGCGCTCATCTTTTTTAACAATTATTAAAAGACCTTTTAAATAACTGCTTTTATCAAGCTGTGTTAATTCCATTATGTTTTCTTTCCTATTTTTGTGCGGTAAATCTAAAATATTACCTACCAAGGTCATTATCGAATATTACCGGCTAAATTTTACTTATTACTACAGGTATTTTAGCTTAAACTATAATTCAACGTTTCTTTAATCGAAACGTTGTGATAAAACATCAAAACGTTTTAAAAATAATGAGTCAATTAATGCGTGCCAACTTAATTCTGTTACCATTGTGCTGAAAGGAAGAAATTTTTACTTTGATCTGTCACACGGGGTTAAAGAAGAGAAAAATAAATGGCTTTTCTAACAGATAGAATTGTTGAAATGTTTCATTGTTCAAATAAATATTAAATCATGGGGACCCGGAACAATTCCGGATGAAAATGTAATTGTGCTGGATATAGAAAAGGGTTCGGTTAATTCATTGACAAAAGCTCCATAGCAAACAGACACCTCAATTCCTCCGGATATTAGATTCACTATTAAAGAGAAAAGTATCTATCATACTTATTTGATGTATATAATTGATTATGATTAGATTATTATAATTTTCTGCAAACAAGGTTTAATATTTCTTTTATAAATATAGCAATTTATAATTCATAATTATTTTATTATAAATATATAATATCGTAAATAAGGTTCAATAAATAAATCGAGTATGCTTATTTTGTTGTAGTTGTGAACATTAAAAAATTTTAGGCTTATATTGCGTGAAAGGGTATTAAGCTTTGTCTGAAATTATCGTAATTTTGATAAAAGAAATTTTTAATTCATAGGAAGTCTGCAGTTCTTTTGCAGTTCCTGTTAATAAAATAAAATTTATATTCATTAGGGAGAAAAATTATGAATTATAGAATTGAAACTGATAGTATGGGAGAAATAAATGTCCCGGCTGATAAGTATTATGGCGCTCAGACAGCGCGGTCATTAATGAATTTTAAAATCGGTGGTGAAAGATTTCCGCGTGAGATGATCAGAGCGCTTGGCATTCTGAAAAAAGCCGCAGCTTTAACAAATAAAGAACTCGGTATATTACCTGTTGAGAAAGCGGATTTAATCGTCAAAGCTTCAAATGAAGTTATTGAAGGTAAACTTGATGAGCATTTCCCCCTGGTCGTATGGCAGACAGGCAGCGGTACACAGACCAATATGAATGCAAACGAAGTTATCTCCAACCGTGCGATTGAGCTTGCTGGCGGAGTGATGGGCAGCAAAAAACCTATTCACCCGAATGATGATGTAAATAAAGCTCAATCATCAAACGATACTTTTCCAACAGTAATGCACATTGCCGCAATTGAGGAAATCCATAGAAGACTTATCCCTATGGTAACAAAACTTCGTGATGCGTTAGCAATAAAATCGGATGAGTTTAGAAATATTATAAAGATTGGTAGAACGCATTTAATGGATGCTACGCCTCTAACGCTCGGACAAGAATTTTCCGGGTATGTGCAGCAGCTCACAAACGGACTTGAAAGAATACACGGAAACCTGCCAAGATTATATGAGGTTGCACTTGGTGGTACTGCTGTTGGCACAGGATTGAATACACATCCTGAATTTGCCGTAAAGGCGGCGGCAAAAATTGCTGAGCTGACAGGAAAGCCGTTCATCTCTGCCAGGAATAAATTTGAAGCTCTTGCTGCGCATGACGCATTAGTAGAAACAAGCGGAGTCTTAAAGACTCTTGCGGCTTCTTTAATGAAAATAGCAAATGATATTAGGTGGCTTGGGTCGGGTCCCCGCTGCGGTATAGGAGAATTGGTTCTGTCCGAGAACGAACCGGGGAGTTCAATAATGCCGGGCAAAGTTAATCCTACCCAATGTGAAGCTATGACAATGGTTTGCACTCAGGTTTTCGGCAATGATACAACAGTTAATTTCGCAGGAGCAAGCGGCAATTTTGAATTAAATGTATTTAAGCCTGTTATAATATTTAATGTGCTTCAGTCAATCAGGCTTATATCCGACGCTTGTGAAAGCTTTACAGATCATTGTGTTGCGGGTGTTGAGGCAAACGAAATAAATATTAAGAAACATCTTGAAAATTCTTTAATGCTTGTAACGGCATTGAATCCTTACATCGGTTATGATAATGCAGCTAAAGTTGCTAAGAAAGCGCATAAAGAAAATAAGACATTGAAAGAAGCTGCAATTGAATTGAATCTGCTTACAGCAGAAAAGTTTGATGAAATCGTTCGTCCTGAGAAAATGATAGGGCCAAAAGCTTAATGTTTTGTGTGAGATTCGCTTCCAAAGTGAATCTCTTCTAGAAGCCGCAATAGTAAAAGGGTAAAACTTTGATAGATGCCGAAACTTGTAAAAATATGTCGATTGAAATGCTTATGCAGCCTTACAAACATTCAACCGTTTTGTGAAGATACCCGTTGCGGTACGGGAATCAGACCGCTGAATGTAAGGTTTGATGAAGGGAAAATAATTGTTTGGTGCGGTCACAAAAAATTTTCTTTAATTCCGTTTAACGACGGTATCATGAATAAAAACAAAAGGGATAAACTTTGATTAATTGGAATGGCTTGGGTTCGCTTCTGTTAGCCTGTATGGAATTTATCCTGCTGTTAAATCTACTCATTTTTTCCGAAAAAAATAAAATAAATTTTTTGGGAATTATCCTGGTTGGAATTTTGGCAGTTTACCAGGCTTTAGAATTTTTAATGTGCGCATTAAATCTTAAATATTCCTATATGGCATACCTCGCATTTTTAGATATATCTTTTCTGCCGCCTCTTAATTTGTATTTTATTCTGAAGTATTTTAGAAGAAATCACAAATTGAATAAAGCACTATTTATCCCTGCATTAGCATTTGCAGTTTATTATTATTTAGTAATGGATAAATTTGCTGTAGTATCTTGTTCGGTTCTTTACGCATCGTATAGTTATCCGTTGGGAAGTTTTTACGGCTTCTTTTATTATGCTCCGGTTGTGTATGCAATTATTTTCTTATGTATTAGAATAAGGCAGACAAATGATGAAACTAAGAAGAAGCTTTCCAAAATATTATTGGGAGGTTTATTGTTTGTCTCCCTTCCGGTTATAGCGGCGTTTATACTACTTGCATTTCACAATGACAAGTTGTTGGCAGTTACTGAAAGTATTATGTGCAAATTTGCATTTGTTTATGCTGTCTGCCTCGGTTATTTTACCTTGATAAACAAAAAAGCTGTATATGAATGAAATAATTTTGAATATCTATCTTGTTATCAATAATGATTGCGTTGTCGAGTTTCGTGTAATAGCTTATGAAATGGAAGGCGGCGACGAAACGAAAATAGAATTCTTGAAAAGTAAAGCCAAAAAGGATTTTGATAAAGCTTATCATTTCAATGCACCGGTTAACTCAAAAGGGAAGTTTATGCCTTACAGAAAGTTTTCAAAATTAGAAAAACGGGGAAGGCAGTTTGAACTTTTTGAGGAGATATTTTCAAGTCTTAATGTCCCGCAGAATCCTCTTATTTGTGTTACACCGGTTTTGGACGGTAAAATATTAAGCAGCGAATGAGTTTAAAAATTACCCTTTTCGAAAAGTTTATATCAATTAATAAATGACTATTGAACAATCCGAATTATCTTAATTTATTAAAGGAATAAAAATGGAAAAATTTTTATTTGTCATTCTATGTCTATTTATAACAACTTTAACAAAACCTGATCTTAAATTTGCTGGAAATATCCAATCGCAACAATTATTCAATGACCATGTGGAATTTGTTCTTACAAATGCCAATTTTAATATTTATATAATTAAGGATAACATAATTCAATTCCGGTATACCGATAAACCCAAATTTTCTGCGGCTCCTTCTTATGCTGTAATTTATAACGGAAAAGAAAATGTGAGATTTACAATGGTAGATAAAGGAAATTATTTTCTTCTTTCGACTGCAGAGATTAATGTTGAAATTTCAAAATCTCCCTGCCGAATTTCAATCTATGATAAAAAGAATAATCTAATTAATGAAGATGATAAAAGCTTCGGTACAAGTTTTGAAAACAGCGAAGTAAGGTGTTACAAAAAATTGTTTACCGATGAAAAGTTTTTTGGCCTTGGAGAGAAAACCGGAAGGTTAAATAAAACAGGTATTCAGTATACAATGTGGAATACCGATCGCAGGTATGATGTAGAATCCGACCCATTGTATGTTTCTATTCCTTTCTTTATCGGAGAAAGAAATAAAAAAGCTTACGGGATTTTCTTTGATAATACATACAAATCCTACTTTAATTTTGGGGCAAGCAACAACAGGTTTTATTGGTTCGGCGCTGAAAATGGTGAACTGAACTATTACTTTATTCTCGGGCCTGAGATTAAAAAAGTAATTTCTTCATATACTTTATTGACAGGAAGAATGCAGTTGCCGCCGTTGTGGTCACTCGGTTACCAGCAAAGTAGATGGAGTTACTACCCTGAATCCAAAGTTAAAGAAATTGCAAAAAATTTTCGAGATAAAAAAATTCCATGCGATGTAATATATCTTGATATCGATTACATGAATGGTTATAGAGTATTTACATGGAATACGGATAGGTTTCCAGACCCGGGAAAAATGATTGGTGATTTGAAAGATGAAGGATTTAAAATTGTTACCATAATCGATCCTGGGATAAAAGCGGATACAAATTATTTTGCTGCTAAAGAAGGTTTAGTTAAAAACCTTTTTGTGAAGTATCCTGATGGCATACCGTATCAAGGTGAAGTCTGGCCTTCTTGGGCTTACTTCCCTGATTTTACAAAAAAAGAAACAAGGGATTGGTGGGGCGAGAAACTTAATGCGATGCTTAAACAGGGTATCGAAGGTTTCTGGAATGATATGAATGAACCATCCGTATGGGGACAGGTATTTCCCGATTTGGTTGAGTTTAACGACAATGGCTTTTATGCTACGCACAAAAAAATACATAATGTATATGCTCTTGAAGAAGCCAAATCAGCATTTGAAGCTTTCCAAAAATATTCACCTGATAAGAGACATTTTTTACTTTCACGAGCAGGTTATTCCGGTATTCAAAGATACTCTGCAATATGGACTGGCGATAACACCGCAAGTGAAGACCATCTTCAGCTTGCATGTCTAATGTCGTTAGGTATGGGATTAAGCGGAATTCCATTTATCGGTTCCGATGTAGGCGGATTCTTTGACTTTCCTTCTTCACGGCTTTATACTCGCTGGATGCAGCTCGGCGCTTTTACTCCTTTTTTTAGAGGCCATTCTGAAATTAAGCAGCCTGATAAAGAACCCTGGGTTTTCGGAAATGAAACGGAAAACAACGTACGTAATATAATTTCATTTCGTTATAAAATGCTGCCTTATCTATATAATGAATTTTATAATTCTTCAATGACCGGTCTTCCTGTAATGAGAGCTATGTTCTTAAATTTCCAAGATGATGATGAATGTTATTCGGACGCTGCCCAGTTCCAGTTTATGATAGGTGAAAACCTTTTAGTTGCACCTGTTGTTAATGAAACAAGCAGCACAAAGAAGCTTTATCTTCCGGAAGGGAAATGGATAGAGTTGTTTAACCATAATATATATAATGGTAAACAATGGATTACTGTTGATGCCCCAATAGATAAGATACCTGTTTTTCTAAAAGTGGGCGGTTTCATTCCAATGCAGGAAGTTCAGCAATATGTGGGTGAGAAGAAATTTGATCAGCTTGAAGTAATTCTTTGTCCGGCTTCTTCAGGCAGTTATAGCTTGTATGAAGATGATGGAATTAGTTATAATTATAAGAATGGTAAATATTCTATAACCGATTTTTCATCACAAGTGTTTAAAAATTCCGTATTGATAAATGCTGATAAAAAACATGACGGTTATCGAACAGGGAGAAATTATTATCTTTTTAAAATATTGAACCCAGGAAATACTTTCAACATAACTAATAACGGAATTTTTTTGAAAAATTTTTCAAGCGAAGATGAGTTAAGTAATTCTAACGTCGGTTATTATCTTGATTCAAAAAGGAATATTCTCTTTGTAAAAGTAAAAGATGAGAAAAATATTAAGATAGAATATGAATACTAATTTTGCTAATTATTATAATTTACGATTTAGATTTTTAGACTAATAAATCTGTAAGTGCAATAAAACTAAGGAAAAAGATTTTAGTATGTTTAACTATGTAAACAGTTTCAATTTATTAACGATTATGATAATAATGCGATAAAATGAAATACATAAAAGTATTTATTCTTTTTTATTTGATAATTTCTGTAATTAATTTGAAAGGTGCCACATTGTTCGTAAGCGATAAAAGCAAATCCAGAGCTTCCGTACATAGTTTAAGTATAAAGTCCGAAAAAAAAGATTTGAACAAGTATTTCTCGTCAAAAAAACTCGGTTCTTTTGTTGAGAAAGGCAAAACTTATTTCAGATTATTTGCACCGGATGCTAAAGAAGTAAAGCTTATTGCATTTGAAAAACCGGAAGATAATAACGGGCAGGAATACCATATGGATCAAGACTCCGACGGTGTATGGGAAACGGTTCTATACGGAGAGAATTATGGTTTGTTCTATGGTTTTAAAGTTTATAATCCTAAATATCCTGAAACAAAAAATGTAATTTGTATTGACCCTTATTCAAAAGCAGTTGCTACTTATAATACTTATTTTCCCCCAAGGCGTTCTATAGTTGTAAAAGAAAATAATTATGACTGGGAAGAAGACAATTGGATACAAAGAGACTGGCGCGACGTTGTTATTTACGAAATGCATATTAGGGACTTAACGGCTGATTCTTCATCCGGTTGCAGCAAGCCGGGCACTTACCACGGCTTAATTGGACATGAAAAAACGGGCGGAATTGACTATATAAAAAGCTTAGGAGTTAATACTATTGAACTATTACCTTTACAGGAATTTGCAAACATCGAAATTCCTTATAATGATTCGTTAAATGGAAGATATAATTCATGGAATTCTTATGAGAGAAATCATTGGGGTTATATGACCGCAGCTTTTTTTGCACCCGAAGATTATTACAGCAGTAATTCAAATTATTTAAAGTGGAATTTATGGAGTGGCACTTCAGCAAAGCAGGTTTCCGAATACAAAGATATGGTAAAAGCCTTCCACATAGAAGGTATTGCCGTGGTTATGGATGTTGTTTATAATCATCTTTCCGAGTATGAGCTGGGTAATTTAAAAGAGATTGACAGAGATTATTATTTTCGTCTTGACAAAAGAGGGAATTATATCGCTGAAAGCGGATGCGGTAATGATCTTAAGACAGAACGCCCGATGATGCGCAAGCTGATAGTTGAAAGTATTTTATACTGGATGAAAGAATATCATGTTGACGGCTTCCGTTTTGATCTTGGTAAGCTTATTGACTGGGAAACAATTGAAGAGATTACCCATGAAGCAAAAAAAATTAATCCAAATGTAATTTTTGTTTGTGAACCATGGGGCGGAGGTTATGACCCTGCTGGTTTTTCTCTTAGAGGCTGGGGAAGCTGGAATGACCAAATTAGAAACGGCGTTAAAGGTGAGAACCCGGTTAACGGACTTGGATGGATTTTCGGTAAATGGTATGACAATAATAGTTCTGAAAGAATAAAAAGCTACGTAAACGGGACCCTGGTGAGAGATTCTTTAGGATTGTTTCAAAAGAAGGAGCATTCGGTAAATTATTTATCTTCTCATGACGGCTACACCCTTGGAGATTTTATCAGGATTGGAACCGGGAAAATAGGAGAGAACGAAGTAATAAAAAATATTGAATCTTTAATCAAATTAACACCGCTTGAGTTAAAGCTGAACAAACTTGGTGCTTTATTCCTTTTTACTTCGCAGGGTATTGTTATGTTTCAGGAAGGCGATGAATTTGCGCGGGCAAAAGTAATTCCGAATGATAATTTATTCCCGGATACTAATAGAGGAAAGCTGGATAACAACAGCTACAATAAAGATGATGAGACGAATTACATCAATTATAATCACGCAAAATTAAATGAAGATTTAAGAAATTATTATATAGGGCTCATTGCCTTAAGAAATAATTACGCAGCTTTCAGGCGGGCGAAGTATGAAGATATTACTTTTTTAGATGTAAAAGAGAATCCGTTTGCACTTGGCTATAAGCTGAATTATAATGATGAGAATTTTGTCGTTCTGTTTAATGCGGATATTAATAAATCTCAGGAATTTAATTTACCGGACGGGGATTGGGAGATGTTGGTAAATCCCGATATGGCAGGAGTTGAATCTCTCGCTGTTGTTTCAACTAATATTGAGTTGCAGCCTTCAACTGGTTTTGTGCTGAAGAAAAAGTAAGAAAATAGCGTTTCTTTAGTCAGGAATATTAACGCAGGTGTTTAGGAAGATGCAGTACTTTTAATCCCGAATGTTCTTCTTTAGGATAATAATCATAATTGTTATGAAGTTAGATTAGATTATTTCCTATATAATAAGTAGCAATTAGTAAGTCTACTGTACTTTTGATTGTTATCCCGGTTTTTCTTAAGTAACGGTAATTTTCCACGCATTTAATCGTAAGTTCTTTATCAATGATATTATAACCAGGGGAATCTTTCCAAATAATCAACTCAATAAATATACCGGAAGAAGAAATTCATTGGAACGCTTTTTGATTTTATAGTAAAAAATAGATTAGATTTGCGGGAAGAAAGTGATTTGTTAGGAAAATTAATTGTGCCGGATGAGGGGATTTATGATATTCACACCTTAAAGGCGCTTGATAATTTTCCAATTACATGCGAACGGATAAGTTTATACCTTATTAAGGCTTATTTGTTTGTTAAAAGCGCTGCTACGAAAACAAACTATAAACTTGGTTTTCTGGATGAAGAGAAGTTTCGACCAATAAGCCGCGCTATAGTTTTGCTGTTGGAAGAAACAGAAAAAGCTATCAAAAAAGAATAATTTTCCGAGTTGAATAATTATAAACTGAATTGAGATTAAAAGTACTTGCATTAGTAATATAATATATAGCGCATTTGTATGATGATACTTTAGCTTTAACTATCCTGCTTATAGAAGAAGAATTTTATCAATTTAAGTGTTATTCTTATCAAAATCTTTCAAGCAAAATATCCTGTCAAAAGTTCGTTCCAATTTATATGTAGTGTTGAATTATTCAATTGCTGTTCTCATTTATAGGAAATTAGTTGGTATTTTTTGCGGATAATAATTAATAATAGAAAAATATACGATGTCTTTAAGATTGAAAAATTACTTACATTTAGCAAACGAATATCTGTTTTGAAAAAAAGTTTTCCATTCTTAGGAAAAGGGGACCATTTTGAAATCAATTCGTTAAAAATCATTATAATTTTCAATTTTTTGCAAACATTTTGTGGCACTTAATATGAAAGTAATTTGTTGAAAAATTTGAGAAAAAAATGCATACGGATATTTTCAAAAGTTATGAACCAAATGATAAAAGTAGTTTAATTCCTCTACTACAGGAAGTCCAAAGCATCTATGGCTATTTACCGGAGTCTGCTCTTCAAGAAGTCGCAAATTTTGTTGGGATGCCCTTAAGTCGTGTTTATGGTGTTGCTACTTTTTATAATCAATTTAGACTTGCACCGTTGGGTGAAAATATAATAAGAGTTTGCCGTGGTACGGCATGTCATGTTAAGAACTCGGCTAATATTCTGCTTGCGCTTGAAAATGCTTTGAATATTAAAGCAGGTGGAACTACAAGAGATAGAAAATTTACTATTGAAGTAGTCAACTGTATTGGTGCCTGCAGTATTGCTCCAGTAATGACAGTTAATGATGAATATTACGGACGCATAACTGTAAAAGATATTCCTAATATCGTAAAGAAATATTCTAAGGCGTCAAAAGCAAAAGAAGCATCTATTACTCCGGAGGTAGGGTTAGTATGAAATCATTCATTGAAAAATGTTGCGACGAATGTTGGCATAGTTCGGAGAAACCATGCGATCTTTTTGTACGCTGTTGTACTGAAGGTCCTCTTTGTCATCATGACAAAGCTTGTGTGGAAAAATTTGCCTCTCTTAGCAGAAAATTAAAAAACATTGAACATGATCTGCCAATAATCTTCATCGGCATGGGTACTTGCGGACTAGCGTCTGGCGCTTTAAAAGTTGAAGAAGCAATTAAAGCCGAACTTGCCAGACTCAATATTAACGCAGTTATACAGCCGACAGGATGTATCGGCTTCTGTGCAAGAGAAGTTATTGTCGATATAAAGTTTCCGGGGCAAGATAGAATTTCATACTGTGAAATTACTCCCAAGCTTGTACCAAAGCTAATTCAAAGGATATTTATTGAAAAAGGAATATTTAAAGAGAAACTTCTCGGTACTTTTGGAAAAGCAACTCCAGAAATTCCTTATATAAATGATATTCCTTTCTTCAGACACCAATTAAAAGTTGTACTGGAAAACTGCGGCGTTGTCGATCCTACTTCTATTGATGCTTATATAGCTCATGGTGGTTTCAAAGCTCTGGATAAAGTTCTCCGCCTGATGAAACCTAATGATGTTATTAAAGAGATTACTGACAGCGGTTTACGCGGAAGAGGCGGCGCAGGATTTCCTACCGGTAAAAAATGGGAATTTGCTTACAAGCAAAAGACCGATCATAAATACATGGTATGTAATGCGGATGAAGGTGATCCCGGTGCATTTATGGACAGGTCGGTTCTTGAAAGTGATCCCTTCAAAGTTGTTGAAGGAATATTGATTGCTGCTTATTCTATAGGGGCTTCTCATGGATATATTTACTGCCGTGCAGAATATCCACTTGCTATTATACGTCTTCAGAATACAATTGAACAATGCAAGAAGTATGGACTGCTTGGGGAAAATATTCTTAATAGCGGTTTTAATTTTGAATTGAAAATTAAAAAAGGCGCAGGCGCCTTTGTGTGCGGCGAAGA
>PLNZ01000341.1 GCA_003142915.1 Ignavibacteriales bacterium
CCAAGTATCAGGTACAAACTATTCCGGTTAAATTTTTCTTTGCTTGTTATTGAATCCATTCTTGCTCCTTGTGCTGATTTTAACTTAAAGCTTTTTCTATACGGATATTTATCCTGCCTGTTAAATGTCATTTTGTATTAAACCATATATCAAAAAATAGTATGTAGGATCTTTACCTGCAATATTTTCTTTTAAAATATTTTCATATTGAAAATATTTCTTTATAAAGTTGCAAAAGAGTTTTCTTTATTCTTTCTTTAAAAACCTTTATTTCACAATTAAATTTATTTTTTTAGTTTTAAGATAATTATGAATATTCCTTTTACTATAGCAAAAGAACTCAATATTAAAAATGAACAGGTTGATTCTGTTATTAAGCTGTTTAGAGAAGATGCAACTATCCCTTTTATTGCCCGGTACCGTAAAGAGCATACCGGCGGTCTGGATGAAGATATATTAAGACAAATAGAAAACAGGTTAAATTATTTAACGCTTCTTGAAGAAAGAAGAGAGACCATACTAAAAAGCATAGAGGAACAGGGAAAGCTTACCGGTGAACTTAAAGCAAAGATAATGGAATGCGAAAAACTCCAGGAGCTTGAGGATTTATATCTGCCTTATAAACCAAAGAGAAAAACCCGCGGAACAATTGCAAAGGCAAAAGGCCTTGAACCGCTGGCGCTTTTTATCTTGGGAAATCCGGATTATGACGGCAGCTTTGAAGACAAATTGGCGGAATTTATAAACATGGAACTCGGGGTTGCCTCTGCTGAGGAAGCTTTGCAGGGAGCAAAAGATATTATTGCTGAGATGATAAGTGATGATGCAGAAGTGCGTAAAGTTGTTAGAGAATCCTTACTTGAATCATCTATAGTGAAATCTGAAAAAACTAAAGAGAAAGTCGGAGATGAACATATCAGTGAGAAACAGAAATTAAAAGATAAAAAAGAAATTTATCAGGTTTATTATGATTTTCAAATAGAGATTACAAAAATAAAGCCTTATCAAACACTGGCGCTTAACAGGGGCGAAAAAGAAAAAACGCTTAAAATAATTCTAAGCTATGAGCATCCCGAATTACTGAAAAAGATGAAGAATAAATTCTTACAATATAAAGAATCCGTCTTCATGGAAATACTTGATGCTGCTATTGAAGATTCTTTTTCAAGGTTGATCTTTCCATCAATTGAAAAAGAAGTACGTAACTTTCTTACGGAAGCCGCTGATATTCATGCAATTGAAATATTTGCTGCAAATCTCCGCCAGCTCTTGCTTCAGCCGCCTCTTTTAGATAAGATAATTATGGGTATTGACCCCGGTTTTGTATCGGGTTCCAAAGTTGCGGTAATTGATAAAACAGGAAAATATATTGAAGGTTCAACTATTTATCCTCATCCCCCGCAAAACAAAACCGCCGAAGCAGAAAAGATTGTTGTTAATTTAATAAACAAATTTAAAGTTGAGATTATTGCTATAGGAAACGGAACTGCAAGCAGGGAAACCGAATTTTTTATAGCTGGACTTATAAAAACTAATGGATTAAATTGTAAGTATATTATAGTAAATGAAGCGGGAGCCTCGGTTTATTCCGCATCCGCAATTGCAAAAAAAGAGTTTCCTGATCTTGAAGCAAGCCAGCGCGGGAATATTTCCATAGGCAGAAGACTTCTTGACCCTTTGGCAGAATTGGTAAAGATAGACCCTCAATCAATTGGCGTCGGACTTTATCAGCACGATGTGGATCAAAAACTCCTTGCAGAAAAGCTGGACGATGTTGTCGAAAGCTGCGTAAACTTTGTCGGTGTGGACGTAAACACTGCCTCGGCTTCACTCCTTACTTATGTATCGGGTTTGAATAAGAGAACTGCAGAAAACATTATTAAATACAGAGAAAAACACGGGAAGTTTAATAAACGTTCTGAATTAAATGAAGTAACCGGTCTTGGAGAAAAAGCATTTGAACAATCAGCAGGATTTTTAAAAATAAGAGATGGAGAAAACCCTCTGGACAATACGTTTATTCATCCGGAATCTTATTCTGCAGCTGAAAAGCTTCTTACAAAGCTGAATTTAACCGTTGCAAAAGTGAATGACTCAGGCACGCTGATAAAACTCTTTATTAAGCAAAAAGGGACAAAAATTTTAGCCGGTGAAATAGGAATAGGCGAACCCACTTTAATAGATATAATAGACAACCTGGAAAAACCGGGTAGGGATCCGCGTGAGGATATACCAAAACCAATTCTGAGAAGCGATGTTCTGAAAATGGAGGATTTGAAAGAGGGAATGAAGTTAAAAGGGACAGTAAGAAATGTTGTGGATTTCGGCGCTTTTGTCGATATTGGCGTAAAGCAGGATGGATTACTCCATATTTCGCAGATTGCGAATAAATTTGTAAAAAATCCGCTTGAAATAATAAACGTAGGCGACATTATTGATGTCAAAATAGTGGGAATTGAAATAGAAAGAGGCAGGATTTCCCTTAGTATGAAAAATTGAAGATATCTATATATTTGTTAATATCATTTTAAATGTATTTTTAGAGTGGCTTCACATTAGAAACATAATACATATCTTCTTTTTATTATAAGCTAAAATTTATATATATTCACAAAAACGTCTGATTATTTTTTATGGTTTATGAAAAGCTATTAAATACTATTGTTGTCAAGGGTGCGGCATACCTGATTTTACTCGACCCTGATAAATTACCGGATGAAAAATTATTCCCTTTTATAATACATTGTGAAAAAAGCGGCGTTGACGGGTTTTTAGTAGGAGGAAGTTTAATAATTGACGGTGACATTAAGGTTTTTATTGAAAAAATAAAAAGAACAACTTCACTGCCTGTAATTATTTTCCCGGGGGAAGTAAACCAGGTTTGTAACCAGGCCGATGCAATTCTCTTTTTATCTGTAATTAGCGGAAGGAATCCGGAACATTTAATCGGAAAACATGTTTTGGCAGCCCCGCTAATTAAGAAAAGCCGAATTGAGCCGATATCAACCGGCTATATTATTGTAGAATCGGGTTCTATGACAACCGCTGAATATATCAGCGGAAGCCTCCCCGTTCCAAGAAATAAGCCGGAAATTGCTGCAGCAACAGCCCTGGCAGCACAATACCTCGGGATGAAGTTAATATACTTAGAGGCAGGTTCGGGAGCTTCGCAACCCGTGCCAAACGAAATGGTAAAAGCGGTTTCTGAATATTGTAATATTCCTGTAATTGTCGGCGGAGGAATAAAAAGTCCTCACATTGCCAAAGAAAAAGTTGACTCCGGCGCTAAAATTATTGTTACCGGCAATTTTTTTGAAAATGAAGATAATTGGGGATTAATCGGAAGTTTTGCAGAAGCAATTCACTATAAATTAACAGTCACTGTCTGACGGGTATTATTTTTAATAAACAAAAATTCTTTAAGAGAAGAAAATTGGATAAGAAAAAGTTTGCTATAGAATCATTATCGGAAAGTGCGAAAACTAAAATTAGTATGCAGAGCGAATGTGTTGCGGATATAATTTCTGCCGCCGACCTTATAGCCGAAATATATAAAGATGGTAAAAAGCTGTTATTATGCGGTAACGGCGGAAGCGCCGCCGACTGTCAGCATATTGCAGCCGAATTTATGATTAGATTAAGTCATGAAATAAACCGCCCTGCTCTTGCCGCAATTGCGTTAACTACAGACACTTCAAACCTGACGGCAGGCGGTAATGATATTGGATTTGAGAATATATTTGCACGTAATGTACAAGGACTTGGAAGTGCAGGCGATGTTCTTATAGCTATTTCAACAAGCGGAAACTCGTCAAATGTTATAAAAGCAGTTGAAATGGCTAAATTAAAAAATATTAAAACGGTTGGTTTTTTAGGCGGTTCCGGCGGTAAATTAAAATCTTTAGTTAATGTACCAATCGTTATTCCTTCAAATAATGTGCAGAGAATACAGGAGGCACATATAACTGTTGCCCATATTATCTGCGAATTAGTTGAGGAAGAATTATACGGAAAAAATTAACACTCTGCACTGTCAATCAATCCGGGTTTGATTGAGTTCTTATCCAGCTTACCTTATCTCCAACTTTTATATTGTGCCTGTCGCAAAATCCTGCATCTACTTCAATAACATATTGAGCCGGTGCCGTTGATGAGTAGGTAGAATCGGATAATATTTTTGTATTCTTTTGGATAGTAACAATTATTTTATCCGGGTTAACAAAGATCATATCAAGCGGTATAAAGGTATTTCTCATCCAGAATGTTTGAATTATAGGTTTTGGAAATACAAACAGCATCCCCTTGTTTTCATCCATTTGTTTCCTGTACATTAAACCAAGCTCTTCTTCAAATTCATTGTCGGCAATTTGAATTTCCGATTTTGTTTTAATCACGTTAGTAGAATCGTAAAAAGTTAAAATTCCGTCTTTCCTAAACATGTATTCCGGATCCTTTTCACCTTTATTTATAAACTCCGGAAAAATAAAAAAAACTGCAATTACAATTACTAAAATAACTGCTAAAATTATAAGATATATTTTCCGCTTCGCAGGTTTCTGAACCTGTAAATTCTTTTTTGACTTATGAATAATTTTCTTCGACATATATGTTTTTTCTTAAAAATTCTAATTCATTTATTAATAACTCCGTCCTTCAGGGCGGAGATTACAAGATAGCCAAAAACTAAATGAATCC
>PLNZ01000215.1 GCA_003142915.1 Ignavibacteriales bacterium
AATGTGAGATAAACTTTGTTGTACCGGATATCACTGCCGTATCAAACCCGAATAGAAAGCTGCCCAGCGCCGATACTATGGTTGCAAATAATAATTTCTTGTTCATTGTATGCACCTTATTATAATTAAAGATGATAAATAAGGAATTTTCTGAGAACGGTTGAAAATTATTTTATCATACATATAAATCCCTTTTGAAATAAATGAATTATTATAAATATTAACCTAATCCAAACTAAGGAACTTTAATAATATTTCAAAATAAGATTAATAAAAAGGATTTGGATAGAAATAAGTAAATTAAGTTATGCAATTAATAATTTTGTGATTAATAATTCCAATATGTCTATGACCTAAGTGAATCTATCAACGGAAATTTGAAGGGAAAGCAATCAAAGGGATTAGAAAATCATGCCACCGGCTTTTTTTTGCCTCTAACGAAGCTACTTCACCATCTTCATTCTGTAACCAATCCCTGATTCGGTAAGTATTAATTTGGGATCAGAGGAATCGTCCTCTATTTTCTTTCTAAGCTGCCCGATAAATACCCGAAGATATTGTGAGTTTTCAACCGAACCCGGTCCCCATATTTGATTAAGTATAAATGTGTGGGTTAAAACTTTACCTACATTCTTGAAGAACAATACCAGTAAAAGATATTCCGTGTTGGTTAATTTTATTTCTGCATTGTTTTTTGTTACAGTTCTGGCAGTTAAATTCATTTTCAAACCGCCGTTTATAAAAGTATTTTCCCCTTCAATTTCCTGCGATCTTCTTATATTAGCTCTTATCCTTGCAAGAAGTTCCAATGTGTTAAAAGGCTTCGTTAAATAATCATCTGCGCCAAGGTCCAAAGCGTTGACAATATCTTCTTCGGTATTTCTTACCGATAAAACTATTACCGGAACTTTAGACCATGTTCTTATCTCTTTTATAACGCTGAATCCGTCTCTATCCGGGAGTCCAATGTCTAATATTACTATCTGCGGATGATTTGTTGCTATCTGAACGATTCCGTCATTACCGTTTTCTACTTCGATAACTTTGAAGTCGGATGACTCAAGAGCAATCTTAAGAATTTTCCTTATCTGCACTTCATCATCAATAATAACAACTGTCTGTTTAACGCTCACTTCGGCTCCGGTAAAATGTTAATTGGAATAGACACGGTAAATACGGCGCCGCCGTTATCGCCGTTTGCGGCTGAAATAGTTCCTTTGTGCGCTTCAATAAAACCTTTGGCAATCGAGAGTCCCAGACCTGTGCCACCCGCTTTTGTCCCGGGAATCCTGTAAAACTTGTCAAACAGTTTATCAAGAGATTCATGGGGAAATCCTCTACCATTGTCTGAAATAAGAATAAGACACCTGTAGTTTATTGCTCTCACCTCAATTTTTATTTCACTACCCGCAGGCGTATATTGAATAGAGTTATGGACAATATTTACTATAGCCTGTTCAAGAAGTGCATAATCAAATTTAAATATTTCTATATCTTCCTGTATGTTAACTTTTATTATATGCCCGTTTAACTCATCATGCAACTTTTCAAGGACGGAATGAATTAGGTCTTCAATGGAATGATAGTCCAATTTTAACTTTAAATTGCCGGATTCGAGCCTTGCCATATCAAGCAGATTTTCCACCAGCCTGTTGAGCCTTTCAGCGGCAATATCAATCTCTTCAATAAATTTTTCCCACACATTTTTATTCTGAAATATTTTCTCATCCTTAAACGAACTTACAGCGCCCATTATGGTTGTAATAGGCGTTTTTAATTCATGTGAGATTGAGTTGAACAAAGTCTTGTATAATTTTTCGGATTCATCGGCAATTAAAGATTTCTTTGCATAATCATTCAGGTATTCTCTTTCAACTGCATTAGTAATTTGCGAGATGAAATTTTCCAGCAGGTTCTCATGCTCAAATGAGGGAGTCTCATCATCCTTATACTTCAATGCAACAACACCGAGCGAACCGCTTTTACTTTTTAAAGGGTAGTATGATATTGCCGCCGACATAAGCGTGTTTGTATACTTCCCAGCTTTTTGACCATTAAGAAAAACCCACTGTGCAATATTCCATTCAATATCTTCGTTCGCTATTGTACTTGCTTTACACGACCTTGCACTAAGTTTATTTACCGATTCATAAAATACAACCGCCGATTTAGCTTCAAAAGTCTGTTCGATTTTTTTAACGGCTATACCGGCAATATCATCAAGCCCTACTGCGGCAGACAACTCCTTTGAAAGATTAAATAATGAAATAATCCTTTTTTCCCGCTGTCGGAGAAACATTTGTTGTGTCCGAATTTTGGATGAAAGCGTGCCTGTTACCGTAGCTACAATAAAGTACATTATCAGCATCAGGAAATCTTCTACTTTAGCAATGGCTAAAGTAAATTGAGGCGGAATGAAAAAATAATCCCAGCTAAACGCACTAAGCAATGCTGACAGCAGGATTGGCCCGCGCCCGAAGTTAAACAAGGGCATAATGGCTAAAAATAATAGAAATATCAACGAGATCGACTGGTAACCTATATTCAGGCGAAACGCATAACAAATTAAACTAATAGCAAAAACTGTAATGATGGCTTGAATATATTTTTTAAAAGATGACTGAGGAATAAATAATAGATTTTTGAATAAATTTTTTAAGTCTTTCCTTTCACCTCCCACAATATAAACGTCAATATCGCCGCTCTTTTTCAATAGCTCTTTTACAAGATCTTTCCTAAAAGAAGGATGCAGGATATAAGGACGTCTTGATTTGCCGATTACTATTTGTGTAACATTATTTTCTCTTGCCACCCGAATTAATGCGTCAATTACTTCCGTTGACTGGATCATAATTACTTCGGCGCCCAATTCTTTTGCAAGATTAAAATTATCGGATATAATTTTCTTCTTTTCATCGGATATTTTCAGATCATTTTCAATATAAAGTGCAATCCATGGAGCTTCCATAGAATATGCAAGCCGCCTTGTCCATCTTATTAAATTGGCAGAATAAGGGCTTGGCCCGATTGCAACCATTAGCCTTTGTCCCGATTTCCATGTAGCATCAATTCTTTTTTCAGTCTTATAATCGAGTACATCTTTATCTATTCTTTCCGCTGCAATACGAAGAGCCATCTCCCTTAAAGCAGTAAGATTCCCTTTCCTGAAAAAGTTTTGTATTGCTTGTCTCGATTTTTCAGTTGTATAAACTTTACCTTCAGATAATCTTTGAAGAAGTTCATCCGGAGTAATATCTACTAACTCAATATCATCTGCCCTGTCAAAAACAGAATCAGGAACGGTTTCCCTGATAGTGGTACCCGTAATTTGCAGAACGGTATCGGTGCGGCTTTCGATGTGCTGTACGTTTAATGTTGTATAAACATTTATGCCGTTGTTTAGCAATTCTAAAACGTCCTGGTAACGCTTATTGTGGCGGCTGCCGGGTATATTTGAATGTGCAAGTTCGTCTACAAGCACAAGCGAAGGTTGCCTTGCAAGTATAGCGTCAAGATCCATCTCTTTGAATATGGTTCCGCGATAATTTATTTCTTTTAAAGGAACTATTTCCAACCCCTGCAGGAGTCCTTCAGTCTCAGTTCTTTTATGGGTTTCAACTATACCGACAACTACGTTAATTTTTTCCTCTTTGGCTTTATGCGCAGCTTCGAGCATAGTGTATGTTTTACCCACACCCGCACACATACCGAAAAATATTTTCAGCTTACCCTGAGTGCTTTCAACTTCATCCTTCTGAATTCTCTTCAACAACTCATCGGGATCAGGACGGTTTTGTTCTGATGGCTCCATCATTTAACTATGAATTTATAATTATTTTTCATTAAGAAAAGTTATTATCTTCTTAGTGGCTTATCGCATAGTCAATAAGAATTTCAAGTTTATTATTTACTCATCTCATCCAGTTTTATATTCAGCACTAAAACATTTACAACTTCTTCACCGAGAAATCCAAACTGCCTGCTCTTTGTTTGCGAATCAATCAGGTTAAATAATTTTTGTTTTTGCTCAGAATTGAATTTTCTTGCTTCACTTATCCTTTTGACCTGTACATAAGCTGCTTCTCTGGATATATCCGGATCAACTCCGCTTGCGGATGAAAACAGCATTTCGGAAGGAACAGCAACAGTATCTTTTAACAAATTCTCTTTCATAAATGCCGCTTTATTGTCTTTATACTGCTGAACCAGCGCTTTACTGGTTAAAGATAAGTTACTTCCTCCCGACGGCATCGGATTGTAATCAATTGCCGAAGGACGCGACCAAAAATATTTACGGCTTATAAACTTTTGTCCGAGCAATTCTGAACCGACAATTCGATCACTTTCTTTTACCATGCTTCCGTTCGCCTTATCATCAAAAAACATCCGACCGATACCGAAAATAATAACAGGATAAATTATTCCTGTAATTACAGTGAAAAATAATAAAATTTTGATCGAGTTTTTTATTGCTTCTTTTGCATTCATAATCTTTTTGTACTTTGAATAATTACACTAACTTAAGAACAGTTAAAATAATATCAATAATTTTTATCCCGATAAAAGGAATCAACAGTCCACCCACGCCATACAGAATAATATTTCGCTTTAATACAATAGCAGCGCTTTCCGGTCTGTATTTAACGCCTTTAAGAGCCAGCGGAATTAAGAACACAATAATTATTGCGTTAAAAATTACTGCGCTTAGAATTGCACTCTGCGGAGTGGCAAGGTGCATTACATTCAAAATGGATAAAGGTCCGTTAATTGAATTAGATGCAAACAACGACAAAGTAATTGCCGGGATGATGGCAAAATATTTAGATACATCATTTGCAATACTGAATGTTGTGAGCGCTCCACGCGTCATTAAAAGCTGCTTACCAATTTCAACTACCTCAATAAGTTTTGTAGGATTACTGTCGAGATCTATCATATTTCCTGCTTCTCTTGCAGCCTGTGTTCCGCTGTTCATTGCAATACCTACATCAGCCTGAGCCAATGCGGGCGCATCGTTTGTGCCATCGCCTATCATTCCAATCATTTTACCGCTTGACTGCTCATCACGGATACGCTTAAGCTTATCTTCCGGCTTGGCTTCGGAAATAAAATCATCAACACCTGCTTCAGCAGCAATAGCCGTTGCAGTAAGCTTGTTATCACCTGTAATCATAACGGTTTTGATGCCCATTCGTCTAAGCTGGGCAAACCGCTCGCTTATTCCCCCCTTAACAATATCCTTTAATTGAATAACACCGAGTATCTTTTTGTTTTCAACAACAATTAGCGGGGTTCCTCCCGCAAGCGCAATATCAACACCTATCATCTGCGTGAAGAAATAATCTGTTTGTGAATCAGCACCGGAAGAAATTTCCTGCGCAAATAATTTTTTTATAGATTCAAGTGAGCCCTTGCGAATTGATCTTTCAGGTATGCCGTCCGATGATAATATATTCACACCGCTCATCTGCGTCTGAGCGCTGAAAGGAATGAAGTGAGCGTTTAACTCGCTTATATTTCTTTCCCGTATTTTGAATTTATCTTTTGCCAGCACTACAATTGATCTTCCTTCAGGTGTTTCATCTGCAAGCGAGGCAAGCTGTGCCACATCAGCAAGGTATTCTTCCGTTACCCCGGGAGAAGGGATAAATTCCGTTGCCATCCTATTGCCGAGAGTAATAGTACCCGTCTTATCAAGAAGAAGGACATCAATATCACCGGCAGCCTCAACTGCCCTTCCGCTCATTGCAATAACGTTATGCTGAAGAAGCCTGTCCATTCCGCTTATACCTATAGCACTAAGCAATCCGCCGATTGTAGTAGGAATTAAGCAAACAAGGAGCGAAACTAAAACCGGCACCGATACTACGCTGATATCCTGCCCAAGAGTTGTTTGATAATAATTTAAAAAAAACTTTAATGTTACAACTACTATCAAGAAAATGATTGACATACCCGAAAGAAGAATAGAAAGGGCAATTTCATTGGGAGTTTTTTTCCTCTTGGCATTTTCTACAAGTGCAATCATTTTATCAATATATGTTTCGCCCGGATTAGAAGTAACCTTAATAACGATCCTGTCGCTGAGAACTTTTGTACCGCCTGTAACAGCGCTTCTATCGCCGCCACTTTCCCTGATAACAGGGGCGGATTCTCCCGTAATTGCAGATTCATCAACGCTTGCTATACCTTCAACAATTTCACCGTCGGCAGGAATTATTTCTCCTGCTTCGCAAACCACCCTGTCATTTACTCTAAGATCGAGAGCAGAAACCTGTGTTTCTTTACCACCTACTAGTTTCCTTGCCAAAGTATTCGTCCTGGATTTCCGCAAATTCTCTGACTGTGCTTTGCCTCTTCCTTCTGCAATTGCTTCTGCAAAGTTTGCAAACAATACCGTGAACCAAAGCCACAGCGCTATCTGCAAATTAAATGATGAATAGCTGCCCGAAAATATATCTGAAACAAATATAGCACTGGTAAGTGCCGCTCCTATCCCAACCATAAAGATTACAGGATTCTTCAGCAAGTACAGCGGGTTCAGCTTTTTAAAAGAATCAATCGAAGCCTGCTTTAATATTTTTTTATCAAATAGTTTAATATTTAGTTTACCGGAACTCATATTTTACACTCAAAAAGTAATTCCAAGATTCATTAATAAATGTTCTAAAAACGGGCCTACTGAAATTATGGGGAAGAAGGTAAGAGCGCCTACAATTAATATTATCGAAGTCAGCAGGAATGCGAAAAGGACATTATCTGTAAGGAATGTTCCTGCTGAAACAGGTGTAATATTTTTTTTAACAAGACTGCCTGCAATAGCCAGTGTTGGAATTATAACCCCAAACCTGCCTAAAATCATGGCAATTGCAATAAGGATATTGTAGAAATTCGTATTGGCGTTTAACCCTGCAAAAGCGCTTCCGTTATTACCTGCACCGGAAGAGAATGCATAAATTATTTCAGAAAACCCATGCGGACCCTTATTTAATACGCCCGATAGTCCGCTCTGTACGGATAGCGCCAGAGCGGAAAAGAATAAAATTACAACGCTGGGTAAAAGTATCGCCAGTATAGACCATTTAATTTCATACGCTTCGATTTTCTTACCAAAGTATTCAGGAGTTCTTCCAACCATAAGTCCGGCAATAAACACAGTAAGAAGTATGAAATGCAGCATACCGTAAATTCCTGCGCCCACTCCCCCGAAGATAACCTCACCAAGCTGCATATTTATCATTGCCACCAAGCCTGTAAGAGGAGTTAAGCTGCTAATCATTGTATTAGAAGATCCGTTTGATGCTGATGTAGTTGCAACCGTCCACAATACGCTGTTAAAAATTCCGATGCGCGCTTCTTTCCCTTCCATTAAATTGTTGGTATGGAAAACCGGGTTGTTGGAAATT
>PLNZ01000440.1 GCA_003142915.1 Ignavibacteriales bacterium
GTTGCGCCATTTCTTGCTATATCATTAATTATTAAATTAGTTTCAGAAGGAACAGAACCTTTATTATCCTGGACAAATTTAAACACCGCGTCTGAAGCTCCTTTTCTAATTTCCCGTCCGTCTGAAAAGTTAACTCCACTCATTCGAGTCTGTGCCGAAAATGGTACAAACATAGAATCTTTCGGCACGTCAATCGGATCTTTACTTTGTTTTTCATAAAGTTTTACAATGCTTATTCCTTCAGGTGTCTCATCGGCGGTTGATGCCATTGCTGCAAGACGCGCTAATTCCGACTCTTTATATTTTCCTACAGGATAGAATTTTGTCGCATGTCTGTTTCCTAGAGTTATTGTTCCGGTTTTATCAAGAAGTACTACATCAATATCACCGGCAAGTTCAACTGCTTTACCGCTCTTAGAAATAATATTTGCCTGCAACGCCCGATCCATACCTGCAATGCCGATTGCGGCAAGCAGCGCTCCGATTGTTGTTGGAATAAGACAAACTATGAGTGCAACAAGAGTTATAACATCCGTTCCGAGACTTTTCAGAGGTTCTGAAATCCCGAGGTAGCTTTGCATATATTGTTCCGCATTCCAAGCCATAGGCCAAAGCGGAATTACAACAATTAAAAAGATGAGCGTAAATGCAGAAAGTACAAGTGTTAAAGCAATCTCATTTGGACTACGCTGACGGATAGCTCCTTCAACGAGAGCAATCATTTTATCAAGAAATGATTCGCCTGTACCGCTTGTAATCTTAACAACTATATTGTCAGAAAGAACAAATGTTCCTCCGGTAACTCCTGAAGCGTCACTATGCGCTGCGCGAATCACAGGAGCCGATTCACCGGTAATAGCAGACTCATCAACAGATGCAATTCCTTCAACGATTTCACCGTCTCCGGGAATCATTTGCCCTGCTTTAACAGCAACCAAGTCCCCTAGTTTTAGTTCAGTAGAAGCTACTTCTTCTGTTTCACCGGAAGCTTTGAACCGGTATGCTATTGTATCGCGACGTGCTTTTCTTAGTGAATCTGCCTGTGCTTTTCCGCGTGCTTCTGCAAGAGCGGTCGCGAAATTTGCAAACCAGACTGTTATGAAGAGCCAAACCGTAATAGCAATGAAGTATGAAATTGGTACTTGACTTACATTATTACCAAATAATGCATTCAAAACATATATAAGTGTCAATATTGCGCCAACTTCAACAACAAACATTACTGGATTCTTCCATTGAATGTCCGGGCGCAACATTACAAATGACTGCTTGAATGCAGGAATTACCGTATTTTTCTCAAACAACGCTCTGCCTTTAACTCTTCGCGGAGGTTTCGTTGATTTAGAAGAATAATTTTCCGTCATCCGTTCAACATTTGGATCTAAAATATGAAGTTCACTCATTTTTAACTCCTATAGTATTTTTTATCAAATGTGAAATTCTAAACTCCTTTAATTATTCTCTGGTACTAGGCTTAAAACTTTTCGGGTCTTAAAAGCGCAACGACCAGGTATATGAAAAGAAATAATGCTACAGCAGCTGTTAAATAAATCATTTTATACCTCCAATTATGAATTAGATTTTCTCACAGGCTTCCATGAAGAGATAGCATAATCCCATCAAGGCGATACCTATTAAAAACATTGCTGGTATCCAGAACCAAAGATTCATTTCCATTTGTGACTCCTTTTTTTGTTTAGATTAATATCTATACTCCTAAATAATTTAATTGATCGAATTAATTTTTTTCAATAATTAAGTGAATTCATTTTTCAAAACTTTTTCGTTATTGCCTATTATTTTTAGTTAAATGTTTGAATTGAACTAATATTTCTTATATAAATTTCTTTGTTAACCTATTTTATTTAGTTCAATGCTTTATTTATTGAGAGTAAATCTATTGCGACTATTATATATATAATGTTAAGAATTGTGTTAGAAGTATAAAAAAAATATAAAGTTTTAAAAGCTTTCAGAATTGCTGAAAAAGCAGAATTAGGATTTCTACTCTGGTAAAATCGTGATATAAGTTATTTTTATGAGTAATTAATTTTTGATAGGAGCTTGCTGTTTATATGTCGGTATCTATTAAAACTATCTAAAAAAACAAGAACACTTTTAGGGCTTCAGTTTAAAAACAATTTTCGATTTAAATGCATGTTCCTCCCCTATTTCGAAAACTCTTTTTTTCTTTGTGTGGAATATTTGGTTAAATAAAAATCAATTAGAAATTATATTTGTTATAATCATTTCTAAATTGCGTTTCGTCAAGAAGTCAAACCTGCATGCTGAGTAATCAAATTAATTAAAAATCCCGCATAGGCGGGATTTTTATTTTAATCTTCATCTTCAATATTATTCTTTTGATATAAGATAATCAGCAATTTTCCCAAGTTCTTTTACATCAATATTACTGAACGAAGGCATAATTACATTTTTATATGAAGCACGATACTGATCAAATCTTTCACCGCCATTATAAGATGAGGGGTTACGTAAATAATTAATTAATTCATCGCGTGACCAATTTTTCTTAATATTAGAAAGTGCCGGCGCCATTTGTGACCCTTTCAAATCGTCACCATGGCAGGAAACACAACCAATTTCCCGCATTAAAGTTGGACCGTCTGCATCACTTGTAACTTTTGCATTTTGACGTGAATTTTGTCCGCTCATGGATTGTGTGATAGCCGTCGGCTCTTCTTTTTTAGTTATCCTTTCAAGCAAAAAAAGAACCAGAAACAAACCAAGAAATGCTGTAACCCATTTTTGTGCATTTGTCATTTATTTAACCTTATCTATAATTTATTTTTCAAACATATTAACAACAGTGACAAGTATGAGATGAGTTGTTGAATTGTTGAACTGTTGAATTGTTGANNATTGTGCAGTCGATTCAACGATTAAACAATTAAACGATTCAACAGTTATTTGCTTATTTCCTTATCATAATACTCTTTATAATTTTTAATCGCATTTAAAATTGATTGAGCAATTTCAGTTTGTCCTTTGCCGGTTGCAAGAAATGATTCTTCTTTCTTATTTGATAGAAATCCGTTTTCAATTAAAACTGCCGGCATTGAAGCTCCTACGAGAACATAAAATCCCGCCTGTTTAATTC
>PLNZ01000163.1 GCA_003142915.1 Ignavibacteriales bacterium
ATATCCTATATCGGATTTGAGGTCGGTTCAGACGGTTATTCCATTCTTTTGTTTTCACTTAAAATTCTCTTAATTTTATCATTTAATTTTGGATATTTATTTCATATCATTTAATCTGGAAACCAAAAAAAGTTATAAAATCAAGTTTCCGGAAAATAGAATTAAAGAATACATAGTAAAAGCGAGAATGGCGGAATTTGGCAGACGCGCTAGACTTAGGATCTAGTACCTAACCGGTGTCGGGGTTCGAGTCCCCGTTCTCGCACAGTACTTAATAAATTCAAAAACAGAGGCTATATTGGAATATAAGATTAATGACATTTCATTAACCGAAAGAGAAATAGAAATATCTCTTCCCTTCGATGAAATTAAAACTGATGTTGAGACTGAAGTAAAGAAAAAAACTAAGACTGTTCAAATTGCAGGATTCAGGAAGGGTAAAGTGCCTCCAGCATTAATTAAAAAAATATACGGTGATGCGCTTGAGTTTGAAGCTTCCGAAAAGATTGCGAATCATCACTTTTGGGAAATTGCTAAAGAAAAACATCTCCATCCTATTGGTCAGCCTGCTATGACGGATATAAAATATAAACCGGGCGAAGATCTTTTCTTTAAGGTTAAATACGAAATAGTACCTAAGCTTGAGGTTAAAGATTATACAGAATTAACCATCGAAATCCCTAAATTTGAAGTTAAAGGTGATGAAGTTGAGTCGGAGATAAAATATATTCTAAAAGCAAACAGCACAAACGAACAAGCTGATGCAGTTGGAGACGACAGGAAATTTATTCTTGATGTAGAAATGAAGAAACTTGATGAAAACGGCGCAGTTATTGAGGGAACAAAACCCGAAAATATCCAGATTGACTTAACCAATGAAAGAGTTCAGCATGAAATCTTAGATAACTCCAAAGGGAAAAAAACGGGTGAATCTTTTAGCTTTTCGTTTATGGATGAAAGTACTAAGAAAGATGAAAACGGGGAAGAAAAGAAAGTATCCGAAAAATATATTTATTCCGCACTTATAAAAGGAATAAAAAAAATTTTAACTCCGGAGTTAAATGAAAAATTAATTAAAAAAGTTACAAAAGATAAAGTAACAAACGAAACCGACCTAAGAGCTGAAATCCGGAAAGATATCCAGGGCTACTATGACCAAAAAACCGAAGAGATGATCCAGGATAAACTTATCAACCTGATTGTAAAGAGCAACGATTTTGTTCCTCCTGTTTCGCTTGTTAACAATATTCTTGAGGAAATGGTAAAAAACGAAGAGGAAACTTCCAAGAAGCAGGGATATAGAAAATACGATAAAAGTGAAGCAGCCAACCGTTTAAGAAAAGCTGCCGAATATAATGTAAAATGGTATTTAATTAAAGAAGCCATTCAGAAGAAAGAAAATATTACTATCACCGATGAAGAACTGAATGAACTTGCAGCTAAAGATGCCGAAAAAAACGGAATAGCAATAGATAAGTTGATTAATTATTATAAATCTTCAAACTACAGCGAAAAATTAATCGATAAAAAGATGTATGACTTTTTAAAAGAGAAGAGTAATATAAATAGTGTTGAACCTGAAAAATTGTTACAAAAAGAAACAAAGGAAAATGAATGAAAGAAAAAATTGAAATATATAACCAGTTAGTGCCTTATGTTATTGAACAAACCGGACGCGGAGAAAGAGGCATGGACATTTATTCCCGCTTATTACGAGAAAGAATAATTTTTATTGGAACTGCTATTGATGATCATATTGCAAGCTTAACAATTGCACAGCTTATTTTTCTTGAAGCAGAAGATTCCGAAAGAGATATAAATTTGTATATAAATTCACCCGGCGGCAGCGTTTCTGCAGGGCTCGCTATTTATGATACTATGAAATTTATTAAACCCGATGTTGCAACAATTTGCGTAGGAATGGCGGCAAGTATGGGTGCAATCCTGCTTGCAGGCGGCGCCACGGGTAAGAGAAGTTCTCTTCCAAATTCAAGAATAATGATTCATCAGCCATGGGTTGGCGGTTTGCAGGGACAAACTACAGATATTGAAATNNGCAGAAGCAAAAACGTACAATCTTGTAGATAATATCTTTGAAAAAAGAGCTCCCTTAAATAAAAAATAAAATTCATTTTTGAAGGGATTGAAATTTCAATTCCTTCTTTTTATTTAAAATTCATATTCCCCCTTTCTTAATTTCAGGTATAGCGTTTATAATTTCAAAAATTTTTATAAATTTAGTTATATGATTTCGAGGGAAAAGTATATAGACAGTATATCTGCACTACATGTGTTTTACAAACTCATAATTTATCTCCGACCGGGAAGAAGAATTTTATTATTAATTTTTATTCTGCTTACTTTCTCCTGCATCTTGATAAAGCCCCAAACGCTGCAGCAAAAGCTTGATAAGTATTTAGTAGAATATCAAACAAATAAGAATATTGCTTCCATATCTGCAGGAGTTCTAAAGAAAGGTAAAATCATCTGGCTTGACTCTTACGGTTATGCCGATCTCGTCCACCATATTCAAGCTAATCCAAAAACAATATACAGGGTAGCTTCTATATCTAAAGTGATAACTGCGGTTGCGGTAATGCAACTTGTGGAACAAATGAAAATAAATCTTGATACCGATGCTCTAAAATATATCCCCTACTTCCCCCCCCAAAAATGGAAATTTACGGTAAGACAAATACTTCAGCATACTGCCGGTTTAAGGAATTATAAAGACGGTGAATTCAACAATATTACCTCATATTCTTCAACACAGGAAGTCGTTGATTTAATGAGTAAAGATCCTCTGGAATACAAACCGGGTACTAAGTTCCTTTATACCACATTGGGTTATAATCTACTTGCCGCAGTTATTGAAAATGTAAGCAGGATGAAATTTACGGATTATCTTAAAAAGTATATCTTTCAGCCTGCGGATATGAAATTTACTTTCTCGAAATTCCATAGTGAAATAATGATGAACAAGGCGCTAGGCTATGATAAAAATAATTACAGGATACTTCAAAATGCACCGATATCTGATGTTAGTATAAAAATGGCTGGCGGCGGTTTAATTTCCACCCCGGAAGATTTATTGAAATTTTCAAATTGCCTGCTTGATGGTAAATTAATAAAGCTTACTACTTTAGATTCCATGCTTGTTCCGACAAAGCTGCCAGATGGCAAAATCCTTGAAAGCGGATTGGGATTTGAAATTAAAACAGATAATAACGGGAAACAATTTTTCGGACACTATGGGCATGGCACCGGCTTTATGAGTCTGCTTGCTATTTATCCTAAAGATTCTCTTGCTGTAGTCGATCTGATAAATACTGTTGATAGAACTATAGGCAGTCCGGCAGAAAATCTTGCTGCCATTACTTTGGGAAAGCCATTCCCTATTCCGAAGAAATCCCTTGCAGATAAAATGATGGAAATAACTATCCATAAAAATCTTGATGCTGCAATTAGTTTCCTTAATATAATTAAAAAAGATTCTACGGAGGTGTACAATTTAACTTCAGACGAGTTTAATTCTTTTGGCTATGATTTATTAAAGATACAACATAGCGCCGATGCAATAAGGTGGTTTCAACTTTTTGAAAATGAATTTCCTGCAAACATTTCAGCATTAATAGGTACGGGAGATTCATACTACCACAACGGCAACAAAGGCATTGCAATGAAATACTACCGCAAAGCACTTATAATGGATTCTTCAAACAATTATTCTATCAGGATGATAAAAATGCTGGAGGAAGAAGAATAATATTTAATCGGTAAATCAATTATTACTTGCTGTAGCCAAATTTATAATAAAGTCATTATGATTTGGACTACTCAATTCTTCTGAATTTGACTAATAGCACAATTATATTATTGCTCACTAAAATTCTTCATATATATTTCCGTAAGATTAAAGATTAAGAATTGCATTCCTTAAAGGCTTTAATTAAATAAGGGAATAAATTATTTATAACAAAACATATAATTATTATGATTGATATAAGATTTACAAAATTCGTACCTAATATAGATACCGGAAATAATTTTGCGAACCTGCTGAATATTTTTATTCAGCTTCTTACTATTTCTTCGGGAGATGTGGCCAAAACTTTAAACTGGATGAATCAGATGGATAAAAAATATAATCTGACAAATAAAGAATATGGTATGGGTGATTTTATACAGGAACTAAAAGACAAAAACTATATTAAAGAAAACGAAAATGGCTCAATACTCACTATAACTTCTAGGGGAGAACAGTCTATCAGGCGACATTCTCTTGAAGAAATTTTCGGTAAGTTAAAAAAACCTTTACGCGGTAATCACATTACAACCCGTAGCGGGCTCGGGGATGAATCTACTTCCGATAGAAGAGAATATTATTTTGGCGATTCCATTGAACAAATTGATGTTACCGATTCAATAAAGAATGCACAGATAAACCACGGTATAGATGATTTCAAATTAACGGAAAAGGATTTGGAAGTTGAAGAAAGAGATTTCAAAACCTTAACTTCTACTGTTCTTATGATTGATATTTCACACTCAATGATTTTGTACGGGGAAGACAGAATTACACCGGCAAAAAAAGTAGCGATGGCATTATCGGAATTAATTACAACCAAATATCCTAAAGATACGCTGGATATTATTGTTTTCGGAAATGATGCCTGGCCTATAGGAATAAAAGATTTACCGTATCTTCAAGTAGGACATTACCATACAAATACTGTTGCGGGTTTGGAACTTGCAATTGACATTCTTAGGCGTAGGAAAACCAGCAACAAACAAATTTTTATGATCACAGATGGAAAACCGACCTGCTTGAAAGAAGGGACTAAATATTATAAAAACAGTTTTGGTCTGGATAAAAAAATCATGAATAAAACTTTGGATCAGGCAGCAAAATGCAGAAAGCTTAGTATTACTGTAACTACTTTTATGATTGCACGCGATCTTTACCTGCAGGAATTTGTAAGAGAATTTACAAAAACAAATAACGGACGTGCATTCTACAGTTCCTTATCCGGTTTAGGCGATTATATTTTTGAAGATTACATTAGAAACAGGTTTAAAAGGGTAAGATAAACCTTTCATAACTTTAAAAGATATTTATAAAGGAGTAGAATTCCGAAATGAACTTGACATCTATAAACACACTTGGTGAACTAAAAAAGATAGAATATAAATCTGTTTCAATAAAAGATGAGCTAAGAAAGAATTTAATTTACGCATTAAAGAACAATAAAAATCCTTTTGAAGGAATTTTAGGTTTCGAAGAAACCGTTGTTCCCGACATAGAAACTGCTATACTTTCCAGGCATAATATTATTTTGTTAGGTTTACGAGGTCAGGCGAAAACAAAAATAGCAAGGCTTTTAACAAACCTGCTTGATGAATACATCCCCGCCATTGACGACGCTGAATTAAATGACGACCCATTAAAGCCCCTATCAAGAACCGCAAAGGATTTGATTGCTCAACATTGCGATGATACAAAAATAAGATGGATACACCGCTCCGAAAGATACACGGAAAAATTGGCTACACCGGATGTTTCAGTTGCAGACTTAATAGGGGATGTTGATCCTATAAAAGCCGCCTCATTAAAACTTCCCTACTCGGATGAAAGAGTAATTCACTTTGGCCTAATACCAAGATCTCACAGAGCTATTTTTGTCATAAACGAATTACCGGATTTGCAGGCACGAATCCAAGTGGCTTTATTCAACATACTTCAGGAAAATGATATTCAAATAAGAGGGTTTAAAATAAGGCTACCGCTGGATATTCAATTTATTTTCACTGCAAACCCAGAAGATTATACAAACCGGGGTTCCATTGTAACTCCATTAAAAGATAGAATCGGAAGTCAAATATTAACGCATTATCCCAAAACCATAGAAATTTCCAGGGAAATAACAAAACAGGAAGCAAATATAACAGAGGAGCAAGCTAAGTCCATCCAAGGCAATGAACTCCTCGAAATTTTAGTAGAGCAGATTGCTTTTGAAGCAAGAAAAAGTGAATATATAGATTCAAAAAGCGGTGTTTCTGCAAGACTTACCATCTCAGCTTTTGAAAATTTAGTAAGCACCGCCGAACGCCGGATGATTATAAATGATGAAACCGAAACTCAATTAAGAATATCGGACATTTACGGTATCATTCCTTCAATAACCGGGAAGATTGAGCTTGTATACGAGGGAGAACAGGAAGGTACTTCTAAAGTTGCGTTTATATTAATCGGGAAGGCTATAAAATCTTTATTTTTAAATTACTTCCCTTCCCCCGAAAAGCAAAAGAAGAACCTCGATGCAAGTCCTTACCAGATAATTATAAAATGGTTCAGCAAAGGAAATGTAATTGATATATTAAATACTCTCACTAATAATGATTACGAAAAAACATTAAAATCAATCCCGGGATTAAAGGAAATCGTTAAGAAATATCAGCCGAAAGCAGACGGAAAAGCCCAGCTTTTACTCATGGAATTTGTCCTGCACAGCCTGGCAGAATATTCTATGTTAAGTAAATTCAAATTGGAAGACGGAATTCAATCCAAAGATATGCTTAGTTCAATGTTTTCTATCAACAATGATGAAGATGATCAAATTATCCTGGAGTCTGATGATTTTTACAGATAGAATTATACAAAATTCAGTAAGTAAAATTTTTATTTTCGCAAAAAATCTTTACTTCACTTGTTATCAAGTTTAAGTACTATTTGTTTACCAGCTCTCTCTTTTACATATTCATTTGATGAAGACGAAGATTTAAATATATCCAAAACCTGTGAAACTTTTTCATTATTTGATTGCCGGATTACTTTTTTATCATTTTTATAATTTTTACTGTCCTTTAAAAATTTTCCGAACGGGCTTTGAGTCATTTCTTCAGTTTTATTCAGTTTTGGGGTAATATTTTTTGATTCATTCTCAGTCAGAATATTTTGTTTGTTTGTTGCTAAACCGTGGCTCAATCTTTTATCATCTGGTAGGGCAGTCCTTTTAAAATTAATCTTCATAATTTCTTTGAAGTCAAAATATTTATCCTCCGATATATCATGACGGATAATTCTGGTTCCATCAACGTACTGCCCCTCTGCTGCATTATTTGCTAATTTATTATCCTGTATTATTTCATTATCCGGCAGAATATTATTCCCTTTATCAGGATAGGATTCGTTATTAACGGACTTACCATTTTGTTCAATTATTACTGCGGAATGTTGTTTTTCGCTTTGTATTTTTTCCTGTTTTGGGAATTCAGCGGGTTTTGTTTTGATATTATTTTCATGTCTGTCAGTTTTTTTATCCTGTTCGTTATTTTGATCCGGCTTTTCATCAGAAATAACCTTTATAATCTTTTTATCATACTTTTGAGGTCTAATTATTGTTTCAACCGGTTTTTCAATTTCTTTTATAGGATCTTTTACAAGTGTCCTGTCTTGGGAATTCGAATTCTTATCTTCCGATTTTAAAATTTTATTTGTCAAAAAAATGGCGTCGGCAAAAGCCTTATCATTTTGGAATTTTGCTTCAGTAGCTTCTAAATCGATACTGTATATTTCGGCATAATTTGGAAGATCACCCTTCCTGTTGAGTGTAGTAAGTCCAATTTGTTGTATTCTAAACCGGAGACTGTTATAGTCTATACTTTGGGAATATTCTTCCAATTCTCTTACGGCATAAACGGGATCGAAAAAAATCATCTCTGCAATACCGTTTATATTTAAAAAGGACCCGTACTTTGCAATATAAATTTCAAAGTCCTTGATATTGGTAAGCAGCCTATAGACGATTAAATTCTTGGGGGTGTATTCATTTACATAACGGCAGACTTCACTAAAGCTAATTTTATGTGATACTTTATTTACATCATCTTTATAAACTATTCTAAAGTTATTATCCTGGTTAAAAAGATTCTGCGAATAGATTACAATATCATCCTTTTTAATATCGAGAGTTTCGAGCAGCATAAGAAACACTTATAAAATTTTAGTTATAAACGAAAATAAAAAATCGTGCTTTGATACTTTACTAAATTATACAATTCAGAATTTGTATTTGAGATCAAACTCTGCTTAAGATAAAATAATTATCAGAGACAAATTTAAACAAAATTTTTATTTTAATTTGCCCAGTAAACCACATCAAGTTCAAACGGATGAATCAGCATAGCACATTTGGGTAGTATCCTGATGGTATACTCCTGATGCCCGCTTTCTATGCAATTAATAATACCGGAATATTTGTACAAACCGTTTTTAGCTTCCTGAAAATCAGCATTCATCACTACAGTAGAATTATATTGAGGATTATTTTCATTTTCTATTTGTCCGTAGTAAATCTGAACCTCTACATCGTCAGGAGTTAATTTACCAAGATCAATTTCAGCATTAATTGTCAATTCCTGCCCTACAAATAACTGTTTAGATCGCCCATTTGTATCAGATTTGATTACTTT
>PLNZ01000447.1 GCA_003142915.1 Ignavibacteriales bacterium
TAATAAGGAAATTTATAATTCGCTGAAAAATGAATATACACTTCTTGAAAATTTACTGCATTGGTCAAGATTGGAAACCGGGCAGATGAAATCTAATCCCGGAAAAATAAATCTTTATGATAAAACAGAAAGCGTAATAAGTCTTCTTTCAGGAAATGCCAAATTAAAAGATATAACTCTTGTTAACGAAACAGATAAAGATATTTTTGTTTCAGCCGATCCTAATATGCTTCATTCTGTATTGCAAAACTTAATTTCAAATTCAATAAAGTTTACTAATAAAGACGGTATAATTAAAACTTATGCGGAAAAGGTTAGTAATGATTTTATTCAAATAACTGTTTCGGATAACGGGATTGGGATGACAAATGATCAAATAAAAGATTTATTTAGTTTAACTGTAAAATCTACTAGAGGAACTAAGGATGAAAAAGGTACCGGTTTAGGACTCATGATCTGCAAGGAAATGGTAGAACGGCAAGGGGGAACAATCTCTGTTAAAAGTGAAGCCGGGAAAGGAACAGATATTTCATTTACTCTGCCGAAAGTAGAATAAAATATTTGCAGGCGTTATTGTTCCACTCCGCCAGAGTTCTGATATGTTTCTAATTTTCTCTATTACTACAGACCTGTCCGCCGCTAGGCAGATTAGTAGAAAAGACAAACAAAAAAAATGAGCCTCAGCGCGGCAACACATTATTATCTATACTCATTACCAACGTTAATAAATACCGTAACCTGTTACATCTAAATATATTACGCCTTGCCATAGAAGCCGGTTATGCCCGGCCATGTTCTAATCAGTTAATATGAGTAAAAATGTTTTGGACGAAATTCTGTACCTTTTTCAAGGAATGAGTGACCTTTTTAATTCAGATAAAAATCTACCCCAAATCTGTGATTTCCGAAACATAATGAGCGAAATAAAATTATTCTGGACAGCAATGTGAAAATTAGTTTAAACTATAGATAGTAATCTTTTGTCAAAATAGATATTGTAAATTAGTCATTTTAATTAACCTTTTAAGAACAATTATGAAAAAAATAAATTACTTTTTACCGGTTTTTATCCTATTATTTGCAAACAATTTCATCTTTTCTCAGTCATTTGTTTATGTCTCGCCCAAAGATAATTCGATACTTGTTTCTTTAAGTACAAATATTATCTTAAAATCAAGTGAGATTATAGACCCGTCAAGTCTTTCAGCAAATGAATTTTCGATTGTGGGAACTTTAAGCGGTGAACATACAGGTACTGTAAAATTGTCTGATGACAATAAAACCGTATTATTTTTCCCTGCCACACCCTTTTCGGCAAACGAGGATGTAACCGTTAATGTTAATCAGGGTATTAAGACCGCCGATGGAGCAGTTTTTCCCCAGGTTACAATACATTTTAAAACAACGCCGCTTGCCCTAAGCCTACATATTGATGCTTCAATTCTATTAGACAATGAAAGCATAAACAATTCTTTTACTGCAAATCAAAATTATAAATCAATTGCAAAAACTTCTCAAACGGATACATTGCCTTCGAATTTTCCGGCAATAAAGGTGGATACTTCAAATAATCCGGCAGATGGAAAAATATTTTTGTCTAATATTTCACAATCGTCAAATATCGGTGATTATTTAATGATATTAAATAACGACGGCAGTGTCTTAAAATATAAGAAGGTAAATGATCTATTTGGGCTTGGCTTTACAGTCCTTCCTAACGGTGAACTTTCATACGCTGACGTTACGTTAGCACAGGCTGGTTGGCTGGCTGCTGGCAGATTCATTGTGATGGATACTTCTCTGGCGCCTGTCGATACATTCCAATGTGGGAATGGTTATATTTACACATTCCCGGCTGAATTTCGTCTACTACCTAATGGCCACGTTCTTTTATATGCACTTGACCCTGAGCCGGTTGATATGAGCCAGTATGGCGGGAGTCCAAACGCCACCGTTGCCGGAGCCGTAATACAGGAACTTGACGCATCGAAGAATGTAGTTTTTCAATGGAGAACCTGGGACTATCTTCCTATAACAGATTCTTATATACCCCTAAATACAAACATCGTCGACTTAATCCATGCAAATGCACTTGATGATGATGCAAACGGGAATATTCTTTTTTCCATGAGATATCTGTCAAGTATTATTAAAATAGACCGGCAGACGGGAAATATCGATTGGATTTTGGGCGGTAAACAAACCCAGTTTGCGTTTATTAATGAGCATTCATTTAATGCTCCAAATTATTTTTCGTACCAACACGACATAAGGGTACTGCCAAATGGAGATATAACTTTTCTCGATAATGGCAACCAGCATACTCCTCAATATTCCCGGGGCGTAGAATATGCAATTGATGATCAAAGTATGACGGCAACCTTAGTTTGGGAATACAGGCACACTCCTGATTTCTTCGCTGTAGCAAATGGTTCTGTGCAAAAATTAGCGAACGGTAATACTATAATAGGATGGGGGCAAGCAAGTGTAACCGGTACTGCGATGTTTACTGAAGTTCATTCTGATAATTCTACTGCCCTTGAATTCTCCCTTCCTCCCGAACAATATTCTTTCAGGGCATTAAAATTTCCCTGGGCAAGCGGAACTCCGGCTGCAGCGGTAACTCAACAAATTCTGGCAACCAACACTTATGCTTTTAATAACAATAATGACACTACGGGAGTAAGCATAACATTTAGTTCGCTTAACTCTTCTCTGGAATACGTGTTTGCAACCGTCACGAGTTATGATTATTCTCCGGTTAATCCCACTTTTAATGGAACTGCACCAATAATAGTTTCAAACTATTTCAATATTCAAAGTTCCTCTATAAATTCATATACCGGGCTTGTAAATGTTAACCTTAAATATTTTCCGGCTGTCGTCAATCTTGGAGAAAGTATAGTTTATGCAAGATCAGGCAGCGATGGCAACTTTATTCCCTTGCCGACAAGCTATAACTCAACAAACAATGAAATAACATTTACGACTTCAACATTAGGTGATTTTGCATTCGGTATACCTCAAACGATTAATTCTGCATATGCCCCCGTTCCAATATCACCTGCTGACAGTGAAATTGTATTGGAAGCAGCCCCGGTAAAATTAGTTTGGGGTACACGTGGAATTGTTCAAACCTATCATCTGCAGGTTTCCACCAACCCGTCATTCAGCAATTTGGTAGTTGATAATTCAAGTTTAACCCCTACTTCCTTCACACTAAGTTCAGTTAATAATAATTCAACATACTATTGGCGTGTAAACAATACAAATGCTGCCGGAACAAGCGCCTGGTCAAATACTGAAGTCTTTAGTACCGCCCCTGCATTTATAAAAATGTTATCTCCAAACGGTGGAGAAAAATATTATCTTGATTCAACTTATATAATTCGCTGGCAGTCTAATCTTAACGATACCGTTAATATAAAACTAATGGAGGGGAATAATATTGTATTGGTTATTGGCGATACTATAGTCGGCGGGACAAATGCATATCAATGGCAGGTTCCGTCAAATTTGAAACAGGATTCCTCTTATAAAATTATGGTTTCCGGCATAAGCAATGCCGGCTTATACGGCTTAAGTAATTCTTCTTTTACAATAACATCCTTTGTTACTGGTGTTACTATTCTTAACAATACTATAAAAAGCTATCAATTATCTCAAAATTATCCCAATCCGTTTAA
>PLNZ01000113.1 GCA_003142915.1 Ignavibacteriales bacterium
AGACAGAATATTCTGACAAGGCAGCAAATGACACAGAAAAATGCGGAGAATAATCAATAAGAATGGGTAACTATAAATATGACTAAGAGAGAAGAACAAAAAGTAATTTGTCAGATCAAAGCATGCTCACTTGTCGCCCCATAATATAGGTAACCTGACGATCATTTCCCAAGTCTGCTTCGGTTACTTTATTTATTAACTAATGCGTGCAAAACATTTAGGATTATTTTTTTTTCATATCATCCCTTACGATTTGTATATTAGCAAGAAAAATTTTGAAAAAATTGTATGAAGACTAATCATAAATTGATTTTCGGAAATTGTATGGATATGAGCGAAATAAGCGATGAGAGTATTCATTTAGTTGTTACATCTCCGCCATATTATAATGCTCCTTTTGATTATGATGGTCTTTTTGCCAATTATGATCAATACTTGGGTGTATTATATCATTTCGCAAGAGAATCCTTTCGTGTATTGTGTGAAGGACGAATACTTGTATTAAATATTGATGATATGCTAGTCAAGGGTACTAAATATCCTATTGTCGCTGATGCAATAAAAATATTTCAAAATGCCGGATTTCGTTACCGTGATAGAATTATTTGGAAAAAACCGGATGGCTATCTTAGAATAAGTAAAAGAAGCGGGGTAATTTTACAAAATCCATTTCCAATGTATTTTTACCCTGACAATCTTTTAGAAAGCATTGTAATTTTCCAAAAAGGGAAATTCGATTATCGTTCGATTTCAAGTGAAATTCGAGAACTTTCAAAAATAAATAAAAAAGAGTTTCAGGATAATAATTGGCATAAAACGCTTTGGGAAATGACAAATGTTCTACCTGGGTCTGTACTCGAAAAAAACATTGCGGCTTTCCCTGAACAGTTACCTTATCGAATAATCAAACTATACTCTTATTTCAATGAGACTGTATTAGATCCCTTTTTAGGAAGCGGCACAACAATGAAAGTAGCTCGCCTCTTAAAAAGAAATTCGATTGGAATTGAGATAATACGTGATTTAGAAAAAACTATCCGAAAGAAAATAGGCTTTGACACAAATTCGGATATATTCAATAATGAAGATCACCTTGAAATCATTGAAAGAAATACCGGCAAATATAAATTTGTTACTCTTGAATATATTGACAAGAAAAAATCTAAGGAATCAAAGTGAAATGGACATTACTGCAAAAATTACCGGTATAAAATATCAAGTAAATTGTATTAATGATATGCCGGAACGTAGTTTTAAAGATTTGGATATTAATAAAGCGCCGTCTTGTTTTCTATTATCTGATAAAAAATATAATTATGGTATATCAAAATGGGTTTCTCCCAAAAGAACACGATCATATCCTTTTGAAAGAGTTTATAATTCCTTAAATGTACCTAAAAGAATTACAGTAATTCCAATTATTAAAGATGAAGGAGCAAAAGGAGACAGAGACTTTATACAATGGGATACCGTTTCATTAATGAGTCTACTAGATGTGTATGTTATTCTTGCTTATTATAATAAAGCAGTTATTCATTCCTCAAGAAAAAATAAAATTACGGACCAAGAGTTTGATAATGATTATGTTAAACGTAAAATAGTAGAAATAAGCAATTATAAAAGTTCAGCTTTACACTGGAATTTAAAGGAAATAAATGAGACTCTCTCTTCACTCATAGATATTGTTAATGAGTCTTATAGTCGTTTGCAGAATGAATTAAACGTTGCATTCCACAATTCAGAGGGATTACAAAAATTTAAAAATCAATTCCAAAAAGGTGTTGCTGATTTTATGGAAACATCAAGAAATAAAGCTAAAGAAGCTCAAAAGAGAGAAAAGCACACCTTACAACCAAAAGAATTTCTTTCAACTTCTACAAAAGCAACTATTACGATACGGAATTATCTCGGCGGCTTATATTATTTTACAACAGATGAAATTGCAGTTATAGGAAATAACATATACTTGATCGAAGGAAAACACTCAGTTAATTCAAAATTGCCTAGTATAGGTGATATTAAGGATGGCCTTTTAAAAATGGTTTTGTATTGCAATTTGACTGAGATGAAAGTAAACGATATTAACTATACTCCAAAACCTGTTTTAAAATTAACTTCTACAAATGTTTCCGGGAAAATAACATCAAAAAGTATGTCTTCAGAAATTGAAAAATTTAAAACTTCTAACGGATTAAATGGGAATCATATCAGTATTATTAACAAACTTTTTACTGAAGCGCAAAAAAACAATTTTGAAGTTATAATTGAAGGCGTATGAAGAATGATTAAAAGTCCTTTGAGATATCCTGGTGGTAAAAGTAAAGCAATAAAAACAATTTCGAAATTAATACCAGAGTTTGAAGAATATAGAGAACCATTCGTTGGCGGAGGTTCTATTTTTGTTTATTTGAAACAAAAATATCCTGCAAAAATTTTTTGGATAAATGATTTATATATAAATCTCTACCATTTTTGGAGTGAAAGTAAAGAAAATCCAAACAAACTTATTGAATCAATTCTTGAATTCCGGGATAAATATTTGGACGGCAAAGAATTACATAAGTTTTTACTGAACAATATTGATCATTTTGATAGTCTTAAAAAGGCAGCAGCATTTTTTGTCTTTAATAGGATCACATTTTCCGGTACAACTGAAAGCGGGGGCTTCTCAAATGCTGCTTTCCAAAAAAGGTTTACTAAGTCGAGTATTGAAAGAGTTGAATCACTATCAAAGATTTTATCAAATACTAAAATAACTAACTATGATTATGAAAAAGTAATTTCTGCTAATGGTAAAGATGTATTTATATTTCTCGATCCCCCTTATTACTCTGCAACAAAATCCGCATTGTATGGCAAAAATGGAACACTTCACAAAACATTTGATCACGAAAGATTTGCAAATGTTATGAAGCAAACCAAACATAAATGGTTGATTACATATGATGATAGTGATTACATAAGAGACCTTTTCTCATTTGCCAAAATCAAAACTTGGGACTTAACTTATGGCATGCGTAACGTTAATAAAAAATCGGATCAAGTTGGAAAAGAATTATTTATTTCTAATTATTCGCTTAAAGAAGATGTTACGAATCAACTTGATTTTTTCTCTTTCTCAAATTTAATTGTAAACGTTGTTCAATAATAAATTGCACATAACAAAATGCTCAACTTTAAGGGGCCAATTTAGAGAAATAGATTTTAATTAATTCTCATAATTGAAAAAATACCTGTCAATTTTACTCTCTTTAGAAGCTAAAATCTAGGAAATTTGAAATAACATTGATTTCATTTCCATTCATTTATTGAAAAGTACTTGGCATAGATTTAGAGTAAAATGATAACATTAGGGCGTGATTATTAAAAACATGAAATTTTAATACTTATTTAGTAACGAAAACAAGGAGAAAAAATGGCAATTAAAATAAATGAAGAATGTATTAACTGCGGTGCTTGCGAACCTGAATGTCCAAATAATGCAATCTATGAAGGCGGTAAAAGCTGGGAATTTGGTGGTCAAACTTACGGAGAAAGTGATGCTGCTCCTTCCGGAGCAACCGGTTTCTTTTCTAGCGACTATTTCTATGTAGTACCTGATAAATGTACCGAATGCAAAGGGTTTCATGATTCACCACAGTGTCAGGAAGTTTGTCCTGTTGACTGCTGTGTTGTAGATCCTGCTCATACTGAAGATGAAGCTACTCTTCTTAAAAAGAAAGAACACTTAGACGGAATCGGCAGATAAATTTATTGTGAAAGTTTTAATGGGCATCTAATGATGCC
>PLNZ01000118.1 GCA_003142915.1 Ignavibacteriales bacterium
ATTATAGGAAAGATATCATAATTTATTTCATGATTATTGGAGAGTAAAATATATGGATCTGTCGTCTGTAATTGTTATCTCAGCGGGTATATTTTTCTCCGGAGCTGCTGCAGTAATCGGGGGATCCTATATAGCTTTTAAGTCAAGAAAGAGAAAATAATTTTCAAATTCTATTTTCTATTTTACTTTCCAAACGAATGCCCTCTTGTTAATATATATTTCAATTTAAGCCTTTATATAGTCCATCCAGTTCTGCAACTCCTTCTTCAGATGAAGCATGAACATATAGTTAATGAGAAATATTTACAAAATTGAAATATTTGTATTTGAAAGTGATTGAGCATGTCTGTTATACATCCTCGCCTATATAGCCCAAACAAAAACTATTCACAAAAAAAAAATTTTACTTGAATTCGTGACAGGAAAGTACTTGTTCGCGGATTTGTAATCTGGATTTGATAGGGGTTGAGCCTCCTGGTAACGGCAACAGCCCAACAAATATTTAGGGTACTTCTTTTTCGCCTTACCATAGAAGTCGGTTACCTTTTCATAAGAACGTGACAGAAATAATATTTTCTTATACAATTTCACTCTATCCAAGTCATTTTATTACTCATCCGAAAGATGTAGTCCTTTTTTCATCCCTTTGCCCGATTTATATATTCGTAAAATTTACATAATTTCTCAGCATGAACTCCTATAATGTATATTAGAGGAAATTATTATTTAAGCGAGGATTAAGATGAAAAGAATGAAATTTTTAAGCGGGGTTTGTTTGATGGCTACCGCTATATTATTTGCCGGAAGTTATGGTTACAGTTATCAACGAGGTACACAAGATAATCAAGCCCAGGCTGATACAAATTACGGCAACCGGTATGGAGATCAAAATTATCCCGATTCCAGTTATGGAGATCAAAATTATCCCGATTACAATAATGATATTGTAAATAATTATTCAAGTCCTTATTGGGACTCACCATTTTACGATCCATTCTTCTGGGATCCTTATGGAACATGGGCTTTTGCACCCGGTTTTTATTATGGCGCCTTTGGCTTTTATCCCTATTACAACAACCATTATTATGGAGGATATGGGTATGGTTACGGGCATAGTGGATTTATAGGAACACGCGGTACAGGAAACATACGAAATAACGATGGATTCAGAAATATTTCAGGCATCAACTCTAATAAGCGTGTTCCGACAACCACTGCAAGAACTTTACAGCGAGGAACTTCGCGTACTGTATCGAGCGCTGGAAACATATCGAGATCAAACGGCAGAAACAGCCGTAGCGTGAGCCGTCAAACATCCCAGATGCAAGGAAGATACTATAACAGCGGTAACTCGCCCAGAGGAAACTCAAGATCAGCACCACAGCGTAGTTCTTACTCTGCACCAAGAAGCTATGGCTCATCGGGTCGTTCTTCAGGCGGTGGCAGAAGCGGAGGAGGAAGAAGCGGTGGCGGTGGAAGAAGAAGGTGACGGTAAATTAAATTTTGAGGAAATATTTATTTACTAAAAATATTTTTAATCTCTATTGTAGAATTGAGAAAAGATTGAGCTTTCATGAAAACTACCTTGAAGATAGAATTGTGAGGTAGTTTTTTTATAAGTTTTGAAAATTCAAAATTATATACCGCTGAGCTATTTGGTGTGCTGCCCCTTGTTATTAAAACCATAGGTAAGTTTTTCGAGATACCTTTATCAATTGTTTCTATTCTGACCTTATTATTTTTAAGATTTATCAAGATCGAGCAAACATTATTTTTCATAATTCTGGAATCTGACTTAAAATGTCGGCATATAAGCATTTAGACAAAATTTGCTTATTTGCTTAAAAAACATTACTTTTGCTTCATGTTAAAGAATCAGGTAAAGGGTAATAATATTTATAGTAAAGACCAGGAAATCCAGGAACAGATCCTGCAAGCGGCAAAGCAATTAATCCAGCTTCATGGGTTTCGCCGGGTGACCATCGACGATATTGCCAAAGCGATCGGCAAGGCCAGGAGCTCCCTTTACTATTATTATAAAACCAAGGAAGATATTTTAGATGCGGTGATCGCTGCCGACATCAGCGAACTGATGACCGCTATTACTTTGGCAGTAAACCGGGCGCGATCTGCCGAAGAAAAAATAAATGCCTTCTTTCTGATCATTCTGCAAATAGTACTTGAAAAACGAGGATTCATTAATTGGCTGGAGGAAGGCTTGGATCCTGGAGAAATATCCGGCTACCAGAAAACTAAATTCGCCGTCCATCAGCAGATCAGGCAGCAGGAAGGCACATTACTCAGCCAGATTATCACTGAAGGTATCGGGCGCGGGGAATTAACCGGGCTGAGTCGCAAAGACCAGGAGCATTTAGTTTTTGTACTGGTGAGCAGCCTGCATGGCATCAAGCGCGAAATGGTGATACGAAACAATTTTAGCAACATGGAATCATCGGTCCAGATTCTCGTCCGTTCTCTTATTCATGGATTAAAAAATTAAAAAAATTTATCTAATTTTCGACATTTGGGCACAATTTGCCGATAAGCTTACGATGATAAACACAGAAAAAATAACCATTACTTTCCGGGCGTTCCGTAACCGGAACTACAGCTTGTTTTTCAGCGGGCAGTCCGTATCGCAGATCGGCAACTGGATGCAGCGCACCGGCGTTATTTGGGTGGTCTATACCATGACCCATTCGGCCTTTATGCTGGGGCTTACCGTATTTGTATCGCAGTTCCCTTCGTTTGTTTTTTCCCTGCTGGGCGGTATTGTCGCAGACCGCTATAACCGTTTCCATGTATTGATGGCCACCCAGGTCGCCTCTATGGTACAGGCCGCGCTGCTGGCATTATTGGTCTTTAGTCATCATCATACTGTCTGGGAAATATTGGTATTGAGCGGTGTCCTGGGTTTGATCAATGCCTTTGATGCACCGGCCAGGCAGCCGCTGATCCATGACATGGTTACAGACAAGGCTGATCTGCCCAATGCTCTGGCGCTGCAATCCTCGATGGCTAACCTGGCTCGTCTGATCGGCCCCGCTATATCAGGTCTTGTTTTGGTCAAATTTGGTGCGGGCATGTGTTTTTTGTTCAATGCGATCAGTTTTGTAGCAGTGATCATTTCCCTGCTGCTGATCCGGCTGCCGACCCATGTACCGCCGCCGGCCGAAAAGAAGATCAGGTCTGACCTAGCGGAGGGCTTCACTTACCTGAAAAATACGCCGTCGATCAATATGATCCTGCTGATGCTGAGCTTTACCAGTTTGCTGGTGCTGCCCTACAATACGCTGATACCGGTGTTCGCTAAAGTGATCTTCAAAGGCAATGCCGCCACTTTTGGCTATATCAACAGTTTTATCGGTGCAGGGGCTTTAGCCGGATCGATCTTCCTGGTCTCGTTAAAGAAAGACGTCGACCTTAAATTTGTCCTGCTGGTAAACACCGTCATTTTCGGGATCAGCCTGCTGCTTTTTTCGCACTTGATCAATTTCCCTCTAGCGATGGTATTGATCACTTTATCCGGTTTCGGTATGATGTCCCAGACCACGATCAGTATGACACTGATCCAGCTCTATTCCGACAAAGCGATGCGGGGCCGGGTCATGAGCTATGTGGCGATGGCCTATTTCGGTATGCTTCCCCTTGGCAGTTTGATGATCGGTGCTATATCGCAAAGAATAGGAGCGCCCAATACCATCCTGTGCGAGGGGATAACTGCACTTATGATAGCGGCTTGCTTTTTCGGATATTTAAGGGGCGGACGGCGGAAATTAAAAGAAAAAAAATTATTCAATTATTTAATCATTTAAAGGATTTATTATGCAATGGTATCATTATTTCAGCGGTTTTTGGGCGGGCATGTTCCTAGCCAATTTTGTTCCACATTTCATTAAAGGCATCGCAGGCGATCCCCTTCCTACACCCTTTTCCAAACCGCCGGGCAAAGGCCTTTCCTCTCCGCTGGTGAACGTGTTATTTGCCCTGCTCAATTTAGTGGTGGGCTACCTGCTTTTCCGGTTCGGTAAAGTATCTGCTGATGACACCTTATCTGTCTTCATCTGCTTTGTTGGTTTTACCTGTATCAGCATTATGAACGCCAGCATCTTTGTCCATAAGGACAAAATTTAGTTATCGAAAATTAACTGATTCNNATGGAACACAATAAAACAAACACCGCACTGCTGTTCATGGATATGCAGCAGGGTATATTGGGCGGGTACCCGGGTGATACAACGCTGCTGGCTAAGGTAGCAGAGGCAATAGCCGGCGCCCGCACGCAGCATATTCCGGTGATCTATGCCGTCATTGGTTTCCGGAAAGGGACGCCAGAAGTGAGTCCGAACAACAAAAGCCTGAGTGCGAGAAAAGGAGGCTTTGACGTTATCAATATGGATGAATTTATGAAAGTCCACCCAGACATCACACCGCAGGAAGAAGATATTACCATTATTAAACGCCGCGTTAGCGCCTTTACCGGCAGTGATCTCGAAGTAATACTAAGGTCGTTAGACGTGCAGCACCTGGTACTGACCGGTATCGCTACTGGCGGGGTAGTGTTGGCAACGCTCATTGAAGCGACGGATAAGGACTACCGTTTAAGCGTGCTGTCTGACTGCTGCGCTGACCCGGAAGACGAAGTGCACCAGCTGCTGATGACGAAGATATTCAGCAAGCGTGCTGATATACTGACGGTGGAAGAATGGTGTCAGCGGTAACCCGGGTATGAACCAGGAATGCAGGGTCCCGTGACACTACTGTTTCGTGGCAAGCGTATCTTGTAATTTATTTGACACACGCGCCTAGCAAGCGATGAGGTTGTGATCTATAATATACAGAAAAATTACGAAGGCTCATCGGTAAATTCAAGTCCAGTAAATGCTAATCATTGTACTTTTAATCCATTAGATAAACTAATGGAAGTTATAGAAGAAAATAAAAAATACTCACCTGCGAACTTACAATTCAAACAATGCAGACAAAAAAGAGGCATTAAAACCAATGGGAATAAAAAATGAGTATTTAATTTAAAAGTTAATTATTTTGTATAAAGTATTTACAGAGATATCATAAGACAAGAGAATATAATAGAATCAAAAGGAATAAGTTATTCATATCCAAAACTTTGTGAGTATTGAAAAATGAAATCACCGGATATCATAATTTTACCGCCAAATAGGGTTTGGCGGACGTACCCCGGAGGTAAATTTCTTGATCGTCTTGAAGATAAAAGTAATCCAGCCGATTCGCACTTCCCCGAAGATTGGATTGCATCAACAACATTTGCGGTCAATATGGGCAGAGAAGAATTTAAGACTGAAGGACTTTCACATATAGAATTTAACGGGAATATTGAGCCGTTGAAAAAAATCATGGAAATATTTCCATCTGAAATTTTAGGGGAAGAACATTTTAAAAAATACGGACCAAATACTCAATTTCTGCTTAAGTTTTTAGATTCGGCAATACGGCTTCACATTCAAGCGCACCCGACAATTTCATTTTCGCAAAAATATCTTAACAGCAGCTCGGGCAAAACGGAGGCTTACGTAATTCTCGGTACCCGTGATGAAGTAAAGAATCCGTATATTTATCTTGGTTTTCAACATTCTATAGGCAGAGAAGATTTTAAGATTGCAATTGAAAATCAAGATATTGAAAAAATACTTTCGTGTTTTGAAAAAATTCCGGTAAAATCCGGAGATGTTTTTATCGTACCCGGAGGGCTGCCTCATGCGATAGGCGAAGGTGTCTTCATGATAGAAATCATGGAACCGACCGATTTTGCCGTCAGACTCGAGTTCGAACAGGGAGGATATGTTTTACCTGATCAAGCCCGCTTCATGGGGCGCAGTATCGATTTTGCAATGGATATGATTGATTTTAGATCGATATCAATTGAAGAGATCAAAAAAAAATATTTTTGCATGCCGAGAGTTTTTGATGAACAGAGCGGAGGCTCGGAAAGCATATTAATCGATAATCTTCATACTACTTGTTTTTCGGTTCATAAAATTAATGTCCAAAGTAGTTTTGAAAAAAAGGCAGATACCTTTTACGCCGGTGTTGTAACAGGGGGCAGCGGTTCTATCTTATCCGGAACAAATATCCATAATGCTCATACAGGAGATAAATTTTTAATTCCTTATAATGCAGAAAAAATCGAATATATGAGCAATAGCACAATGGAAATTATTCTTGCTTTCCCTCCAAAATAAATATGTTAGTTTTATTTATCTCTTCATATTAATTTCATTATATTGACCCATAATTTTCGCACAGCCTCTAAATGCCGGGGCAATTTTATGAATTAATAATTTGCACAAGGTTCTCTACTATCAGTCAGGATTATCAAATTCCTGATGAAATTGAATTCTTACCGGAATGGAAATAAATATGAAAGAATTTTTTGTTAGTACATATATAATATTCAAAGAAGAAATAAGAATTTTAATCCGCAACCCATTATGGATTTTTGTCGGACTATTTGAACCCGTGGTTTACCTTCTTTTGTTTATGCCGTTCTTAAAAGGCGTAACATCTGCGCCTGGTTTCCCTGCAGAATCTACAGCAAGGTTTTTTGTACCCGGGTTAATTATAATGACAGCAATGTTTAACTCATCATATGCAGGCTTCGGCGTGCTTGATTTGCTTGAATCGGGATTTATAGAGAGGCTCCGTGTCACTCCGGTAAACAGGCTTTCTTTAGCCCTTGGCTTTGTTTTGCAGAGTGTAACCGTGCTGTTTATTCAAAGTTTAATAGTCTGCCTGGTTTCTTTATTCTTCGGATTCACACCTAATTTAATCGGCATGATATTCCTTTTTATGCTTGTTATTTTAATGGGAACTTGCCTGTCTTCAATTTCGTACACGGCTGCTTTCATTGTAAAAGACGGCGGAGTGCTTGCAAGCGTTATAAACTTTGTTGTTCTGCCGCTGTTTCTTTTATCGGGAACTATGCTGCCGCTTAGCTTTGCGCCGAAATCGATACAAATTATTGCGATGCTTAATCCATTTACCTATGCCGTTAATGCCTCCCGCTTTCTAAGTGACGGCAATATTGCCAACAACGAAGTGATTATTTCATTTGTCATTTTTATTATACTAAGTGCTCTTACAGTTCAATGGTTTATAAAAATAATGAAGGAAACCGTAGCCTAAGGTGGTGGTTTTTTAAACCACTTTAATAACCACCATCGTCATATCGTCATGCTGATCTGCTTTGCCGATAAAGCCGTCAGTTCGACTTGCATCACATTCGAAAAGAGAAGTTTTTTCAGTCAAATAATATGCTAATAAATCATATATTTAAACTTAATTATTTTGTAATTATATAGTTTAAACTAAAATAGCCGTGCAATCGTCTAAATAGAAATTTGATCCTTAAATAATTCGTTGTTGATTTTGAAAAAGACATATAAAGTACATTCCTACATAAGAATTCTAATCGTTTTACTTATTTCTTTAACCGGACTAACAAGTTCTTTAGGGCAGGATTCTACATCAAGCCTGGCATTCAAGAAGAATAGGCCGGATAGCAGAGTATATTTTTATTATCATTCGGATATATCCTACGAATTATGGCAGCGTTTTAACCTTTTCAAAGACGCAAATGCGGGCAATCCTTTAGCTGAACATGAACTGGGTATAAGATATATCTTAGGGATGGGATTACCCGCCGATACCGTTAAAGCAGCATATTGGATTCATAAAGCAGCTGAACAAAATTTACCCGGGGCTTGTTTTAATTACGGTATAATGGTAAATAACGGGTGGGGCGTAAACTGGAATCCATTTGAAGCTTTTAAGTATTTCTACATTGCCGCCGAAAATAACATGCCCCAGGCAGAATATATAATCGGTATTTCATACATAGATAATCTTGCGGTTAAAAGAAATTGGAGTGAAGCATATAAGTGGATTAAAAAATCCGCCGATGGAGGCTTTAAGCCTGCTGCTGAAACTCTTGCGGAATTGAAGAAAAGTGTTTCTTTTTCAAAGATCGATACAACTCATGCAAACACAGATCAATCAGACAGCGGCAATAAAAATCTTCAAGCTCAGGATAATCAAACATCGCTTAATTCTTCAACAAATCTTGTATTCATAGATTTTAATACAGTGTCCGATACCGTTTCTGAAATTCCAAACAAAACATTGTTACAGGATATTTTACATGAAGGAAATGAAAAGCTTGCAAATGTACTTCATCTAAATGATAAGAAAGATACTACACTTGCATTTAACCCTTCTGCAATAGATTCATTAGCCATATTTGGGGAAGCCGGAAGCCCGGAAGCATTAACTCTACTCGGCAAACTTTGTGAACTCGGTCTTTATACAAAAAGAGATCTTACGCAAGCTGCAGTATACTACCTTAGAGCAATAAAACTTGATTCACCCCGTTCTCCTGTTTTACTATGGAAGATGATCAGAAGCCAAAAATACTTCGTTCAGTTGAAAAAACAAGTTGAAGATAATGATCCCAGAGCAATGTTCGTTTGGTACGGATTATTTTCTTCCGGTATCGATAACCAAATAACTGAAACAGACGCCTTAAACTTCTTGAAAAAGGCGGCTTCGTTAAATTATATTCCTGCATTGAATGAGCTGGGACTTAATCTTTACACAGGAAAATTTTTAAAGCAGGACAGAGAAAAGGCTGTAACAATTTGGCAGCATTCTGAAAACTTAGGCAGCCGCGAGGCATCTCTTAGAATATTGGTTGCTGAAATCTTCGGTTATGTTAAAGCAGAAGATTTCCAAAACACTGTTGCTGAAATTCAAAAAGCAGATGATGCAGGTTCGATACTTGCCCAGGAAACTCTTGCTTATTGTTTTGAGAACGGCATCGGCACAGAGACAAATGAAGCAAAAGCAGTTATGTATTACAGGATGGCAGCCCAGCGCGGAAGCCGCTTTGCTTTTGATGAGCTAAAACAAATGTATGACGCATTAAGGCCTAATGATAGTAATTATAAAGTTGATTAGATAAAGCCTTTCAAAAAAAAATAAAAGCCTTAGCACAATTAATCGCTAAAATAAATTCAAAGCTGTTTGATATCAGATAAAAATGATTTTGAATTTGCAGAATACTTAACAAAAAGTATAGGCGTCGCGGTAATTCCGGTGTCGCCATTTTATTCTGATGGGAATACCCGGAAACTTATAAGAATTTGTTTTGCCAGGCGGGATGAAATTTTATTAAAAGCTGCAGAAAAGTTAAGTTTGGTTATTTCTTAAAGGAATAATTTCATTTGAATTATCAAAAGGGTATAATTGAAACCTATAGAACGGCTTAACCGCCTTTATAATTTTTATACAAGCGATTTAAGTTTTAAAGAAATTGAAAAATTAATAAAAAGGGACATCCCCGAGCTTTACAATTTCTATGTTAGGAAAATGAAAGACTCCGCCGGTACTGAGAATACCCCGCGGAAGTTTTTTAAATTCTTGCGTGCTTTATTTATCGAATTCCTGCAGCAGCTTACCCCTGTGAGAAGACTTCTTTATACGATCGGTTTATTCCTTTTTATATACGGTTTTTTGTCCGAACAATATCAATTATCTTTTATAGGCTTCATACTTATAAATCTTCTTTTGGCTTTTGAACTTGCAGATAAGCTTGTTGCAAAAGACGAACTTGCTATAGCAAGGGAAGTTCAAATAGGGCTGATGCCGAAAGAGCCTCCTCAAAATAAATTTTATGATATAAGCTGCTACTCCGAAGCAGCACGGGAAGTAGGCGGAGATTATTTTGACTTTATAACCAATGAAGCTTCACCGGGAATTATTTACATTGTTATAGGAGATATTTCGGGAAAAGGAATGGCGGCAGCGTTACACATGGCTCAGGTTCAGGCAGTGCTGCATAACCTGATCAGCTATAATAACTCACCTAAAGAGATTTTAATTCTTTTAAATGAAAACTTTATAAAGATATTTAAAAAAGGCTCTTTCTTTACAACCATCCTTGCCCGCATAGAGCCGGACGGTTCTATTTTATTCTCACGTGCAGGGCACACTCCCCTGCTTCATTACCATATAAAAGAGCATAAATGCTGCAATGTTATACCGCGCGGAATGGGAATAGGACTCAGCCGCAATTCTATTTTTGAAAATTCATTGGAAGAAATTAAAATTCACCCGGAAAGCGGAGATATATTAATATTTTATACCGACGGGGTTGTGGAAGCAATGAATGATTATATGCAGCAATACGGCGAAGATATGCTAAAGAACGTTATTCTGAAAAATGCAGATAAATCTGCAAAAAAATTACAGGAACTGATACTGGAAAACATATCCGATTTTACGGGATCCTCCCCTGCTCATGATGATTTAACTTTGATAGTAATGAAAACAGTTTAAAATTCAAAAACATTTATCCCACAATTTTTAAATATTTAGACAAAGCCACATCTTCGGAGAATCTTTCAATTTTGAATCGTCTCTTCAACGGTCAGTTCTTTTTGCTCTTTATATTTAGGCACTTCAACTTTTTGCAGAATAATCAATCCCGACAGAAAGAATAATCCCATTGCAAGCGCCGCAAATCGTTGATTGGATAAATCGGCAATAATACCATAAAATAACGGGCCGACTACTGCGGATGATTTTCCGAACAAGCCGTCATAAAAGCCGAAGAACTCTGCTTCCCTTGACTTTGGAGTAAGGAGCGCCATCAAGCTTCTGCTGCATGACTGCGATGAGCCGATTGCCAGCCCGGCAGATAAACCGACAAGATAAAATTCAGAAACCGACCGGACAAAGAAAGCCCCAACTGCCACCAACAGCCAGATAATCAAAGTAATGGTTATTGTTTTCTTAGGTCCGATATGATCCGAAACTATACCAAAAATAAATGCACCGCCGACAGCAGTACTCTGTGTAATAATGAAGAAGTAAATAACCTGCGCGTCAGTCATCTTTAGAACTCTCGAAGCAAATATCGATGCAAAGGCAATTATTGTAATTATTGCATCGTTATATAAAAAGAAAGCAAGCAGGAAGCGTGATATAGATGGATACTGCTGTTTTATAAATAATGCTTTTAAAGTCGCTCTGCTTTTCTTAATACCAACTTTTACTGCAAACTTCTTTAACGGAGAGCTTATCTGCGGCTCATTTACAAAAAAGAAAAGCGGCAGCGAAAAGAACATGAAAAATACCGCAGCAACAACAAATGAAAGCCTGACATAAAAATAATAGTTAGGAGATGAATATGCAGGAAGCAGAGCCATTATAATTAATAAAATTGTAAGAGCGCCGACATAGCCCATTGCAAAACCATAACCGGATACACGTCCTAAATTTTTCTTTTCAGTTAAGTTTGGCAGAAAGGCATCATAAAATACCAGCCCGGATTCAAAACCTATATTAGCAAAAATGAAAAGAACAAGTCCTAATAATACATCCCCCTTCCGGATATAAAACATCAATGCGGTACAAACTATGCAAATAAAAGTGAATAAGAGAAGAAACCTTTTCCTGTTCCGCGATAAATCCGCAATGGCGCCCATTGGCGGACTTAGTAAAGCGGAAATAACCATAGATATACTTACGGCAAAGCCCCATAACCATGTTTTACCGCCCGCAACATAATTAGTAAAATACCTGGAATATATAACCGTAACAATGATAACTGAAAATGAAGTATTCGCGAAATCGAAAAGAGTCCAGAAAAAAATTTTACTCTTTGATTGCATAAACTATTTTTTAGCGGAAGGTTTAGAAATGCTTTCTTCCAGCAGGCCGCGCCCTGTTTTATTTAGTTTACCGGTATCTTTCAACTCGGTTAATATTACATCCAGTATGCCGTTAATAAACTTTCCGCTTCCGGCTGTACTATATAGCTTTGCTATTTCTATCGCTTCGTTTATCGAAACTTTAGGAGGGATATCCGGGAAGTAAAGAAGTTCGCAAATTCCCATCCGGAGAAGAATTTTATCAATAAGTGCAATCCTGTTCATTTCCCAATTGTCTACTCTGAATTTTATATGCTTATCAAGTTCGTCTTTATGAGCCAAAACCCTATTCACTAAGTCATTAGCAAATTCTTTATCCGTCTTATCATTTATGTCGGAAGTCATTACACCAATAAGAGAATCAAGAGAATCCTTATTCAGATTGTAAGCATAAAGTATTTGGAGCGCCTTCTCTCTTACAACTCTTCTTTTGAATACCTGGGACATAATTTGGAATACCTGCAATTAATCAATAATAAGAATATAAAAATATCGAGAATCTTTCTCTAATTCAAAATTAAATATAACTATGGGTTAAATTATAATTTTTTTAACTTAATATTTTTATGGGTTGGTTATTTCCGCTTATAACGCAAAAAGCCAAAATACCAACAGCGCAATACTTTCCTTCATTTTGTAATAAAGATTATGCTGGAAGTTTAACTTTAAATCGGAGGCAGCGAGTTCCGTTCTTATTTTATAAAACTTGCACATCTCACGTACACGGGTTAAATGATATGAATCGGAAACAATTATAACCATGCCAATATTTTTCTTTGTAAAAATTTGATCTCTGATAAATCTAACCTGCTCTGCCGTTGAGGTGGTATTGGTCTCCCGCCATACCACTGAAGTATCTACATTTTCAAGCTTTATATAATAAAAAGCTACATCTGCTTCACTCATTTCACCGGGCGTATTACTTCCTGTAACCAATATTTTATTGACAATACCCTTTCTATACAATTCTACGGCTTTATCAGCCCGCGCCGCCAGGCTCGGGCTGGGTGAATTGTGCGACCAGACCGCTGCACCTAATACTACTGCAACATTAATAGAATTTTTAACGGGTGTAAATTTCTTACCTTCATCCTTTTTTAAGTTTATGTATACAAAAGTTGCTACAAGCAGAAGCATTACCAAAGCTGCAGAGTTTACAATCGAGCGAAGGATAATTAATTCCCTTCTGCTAACCAGCGTAAGCCAAATTATTGCAATAAATAAAAACAACAGGTATTGGTAGAATGAAAAGAGCGCGCCTTCGGCAATTTTTTGCAGCGGATGATCAAGAAAGTAAACATTAGGCAGAGGGAGTCTAACTCTGGTACTCATAGCCGCAACTATTAATGCTGATGATAAAAGTATAGTAAATGTAAGCATAAAGGCCGGGCTGAAAGTCGATTTTTTGCTTAACGCATAAAATATCATCCCAAGTATTGTGGCAAAAGTAAAAAACAAGTTAAGAATATTGCCAAGGAAAAATAAATTAAAGCGGGATACCGGCAGACCCTGATTTTCATATTTAGTATAGATTAAGAAAAAAAGGTCTAAAAGGAGAATAAGTATTATAACTCCTGAGATAAAGCCTCTTTTGGTTCTATTACCCTTGCTTTTCATCATATTCTCAAACCTGGCATAACCTCACTTCATTCTAAGTCTCCCTCCGGTACAATCGAATTTCTTAAAAATTTTATTGCGCCGGGTAATTTATTAATGATATCTTCTGCGGTATAGCCGAACTCCGTGTATTTCCGCAGCAACAAATCTGCAGCAAGACTGTGAAGATATACTCCCGCTATTGCCGCTTTCTCAGGATTTTTTATTTGTGAAAACAAACCTGCAATTGTTCCGGTAAGAACATCGCCTGTGCCGAATTTAGCCATACCTGCATTTCCGGTAGAATTTATCAGCGCTTCTCCAGCGGGAGTAAAAACAATTGTCGGCGCTCCTTTTAAAACAAGGTATGAGCCTGTATCAACTGCAAATTTTTTGCCATACATAAGAATATCTTTCTTTAAATCCTGTACGTCAATACCGATTAAATTTGCAAACTCACCCTGATGAGGTGTTAAAATAAAATCCTTCAGATTAAGGCTTTTATAGCGGTTATCATTCAATGCAAAAACAGCATCGGCATCAATGACCATTCTTTTGGCTTTTCCGCTTTTTATTATTTCCAGAACTGCTTCCTGAGTTTCCGGTTCCCTTCCAAGTCCCGGGCCTATAGCAACAACATTAGCCCATTCTAATTTTTTCCCGAATTCTTTAATACTATCCTTCGTTAAGAATTCTTTTTTTTCATCATCATAACCATTAACGACAAACTCGGAAGCTTTCTTAAAAATTAATTTTCTTAATGATTTAGGAAAACACAATATAGATGCGCCTGCACCCGTTTTAAGTTCGGCTCTGGATGTAAGCATTGCAGCGCCGGGAAATGCTCCCGAACCTGCAATTGTTAAAATCTTGCCTGAAGAATATTTATTAATATTTTTCTTTTTCTTCGGAAGGCAGTCTAAAACATCCTCCGGCTCAATCAAATACTCATTTGTATCAAATCTGTCGAAGAAGCTGAATCCAACACCTATATCCCCTTTCACAATTTCGCCCGAGCAGGCATACCCATCGCCAAAGAACAAACCTTTTTTATATTCGCCTAAAGTAACAGTAAGGTCTGCATTGAAAACCGTTTCCGTAAAACCGGTATCTGCATTCAGCCCCGTGGGTATATCCACTGCGACTTTGAACGAATATATTTTATTCAGAGCTGTAACGATTGAGTTATAAGGCTCTTTCAATTCTCCCGAGGAACCGCTGCCCAATAATGCGTCAAGGATAATATCGCTGTCGTCTATACAGCTTAAATCTTTTTCGGATTCATATTGTTTTATTACAATGCTCACATCTTCCTTCGCCATATTCGAAAGAATCTTATAGTTTGCAAGACAATCCGGGGACATTTCACTCTCGCTGCCAACATGTAATACAGTTACTGAAAAACCGTTATTCAACAAATGTCTGGCAGAAGCAAAGCCGTCGCCGCCGTTATTCCCTTTACCGCATACAATTCCGACTTTCTCTCTTTTATTCAGATGGGAAGATTTTTCATTTACTTCAGAGAAAATTTGAACAGCGGCATTCTCCATCAAAGCCATGCCCGGCACACCGAGCGTGTTTATGGCATAATCATCAATCTCTCTTACCTGGTTTGTAGAAAATAGTGGTATCATAGTCTTATTATTTTTATTATGGACAAATTTACAGCCAAAAGTGGTGGGAAAAAAGGATAATATTTAAAGTGGAAAGTTCAAAGTGAAAAGGACAAAGTTTGAACAGGATTTCAGGCTCAAAGGATTTGGAATAAAGTCTCCAAATTGGAAAGTTTAATGATTCTCTAAAATATTTAATAAAAAGTCCCGAACTTGATTTTTTTCACTTAGTCTTTTGCCCTTTGAACTTGATCCTTCCCAACCCTGCTAATCCGATAATCATCTAAATCGTGCCCAACAATTAATTATCTCAGGAATGAGCCTATCAATCCAATTAGGCTGCCCGGTGCAATGCCGATTACAATTACAAACAGCACACAAATAATTACCGCAAGCAAACCTGCATTGCCGTACTCTATTTTAAGTCCGGATTCTGATTCTTTACTCCCGGCTCCTCCAAAATACATAAGCACTACTACGCGCAGGTAAAAATAAACGCTTATTACACTGGAAAGGACTCCAATAATTGCCAGCCAGGTTAGGTGAGATTTAACAGCGGCAATAAACACATAATATTTGCCAAAGAATCCGGCAAACGGCGGAATGCCCGCAAGCGAGAACATAAATATTGCAAGAAGCGCCGCCAGCAACGGACTCCTTGAAGCCAGGCCTGAATAAGATTTTAATTCAAGATTTGTTTCTTCCCTTCCTTCTATCAAAGAGACAATACCGAATGCACCGAGATTCATAAAAGTGTATGCGGTAAGATAAAATATTATACCTGCTATGCCGTTGTAGCTGCCTGCGGCAAGTCCTATAATCATATAGCCTGCATGCGCAATTGAAGAATAAGCAAGCATTCGTTTGATATTAGTTTGGGCAATTGCCGTTATGCTTCCGTACACCATAGAAAGTACGGCAATAACCGCAAGATACGGTTCAAATATATTGTTTCCTGCCCCATTAAATAAAACTCCAAGCGTAACAATAATTGCGCTGAAAGCCGCAGCTTTACCGCCCGTAGAAAACAATCCGGCTACAATGGAAGAAGAACCTTCGTAAACATCCGGCACCCACATGTGGAAAGGGAAAGCCGCAATTTTAAATGAAAATCCTATCAGGAATAAAAGAATACCGGCATCAAACAAAAGATTGGAATGCAGTTCGGGAAATTTTGATGCAATAATATCAATTGAAGTAGAATGAGATATACCATAAAGAAGCGCAATACCATATACAAGAAATCCGGTAGCAAAAGCGCCGAGTAAAAAATATTTTAGCGAAGCCTCATTTGCTTTTAATCTTTTCCGGTTAATACCTGCAAGCGCATAAAAGCAAAGGGACATAATTTCGAGCCCCAGAAATATCATAAACAAATCTTTAGCGCCCGCCATAAACATCATACCCAGAACGGAAATTTGAAGCAACAAGTAAAACTCGCCGTAATAAGCGCCGTATTTTTTTAAATAGTCTACCGCAAGCAAAGAAACAATTGCTGCTCCGAGAGTGAATATAAAGTAAAATATATTAACAGTACCGCCCGTTGCAAGCATGTTTTGCATTATTACGGAAACTGAATTGACGGTAGCAAGCGAATAGAATGACGCCGAAAGGAAAATAATAATTGATACCCACGGAAGAATTTTTTCACTATCCTTCACATACATTTCAATACAAAGTGAAATTAAAATTCCTGCGCCGAGTATTACAAGCGGCAGCATATTGTAAAATTCTTGAATGTTATTTAACATATTTACTCTATAAACAAAATGTCTTCGTCTGTTTTTTCAATTGTTAATTTATGCTCTTCGCCCACATGTACGCCTAATTTAATGTGGTTGTCGAAATTAAAAATATCTTTGCCCTTTTCTACGGCAATAAGCTTAATAGTTTCATATTGGGAAATTATTTCTTTTAAATTCTTAAACTGCTTAAAATAAATTTCCGTATAACCATCACCTTCTCCAACATAAATAATTTTTGAAGACGGTGAAAAATCCATTATTATTTCATCTTCAATAACAACCTTCAATAAAAAACAATTGAAGGGTAAAATAGCCCTGTTGCCGTAATATAAACCGCAACCAACAAACCCAAAACAATCGAAACTTTAGGATAATGTTTTTCCCAGAAGCGCTTATAAAAAAGCGGGGCCGTTGCAATCATAATCAGAAGCAATATGAACGGGATAACCATATAAGGAGACGGAGAAACATGTCCAACTACTCCGTTATTTGCAGAAACATGCACCAAAGTATGTGTTCCTATTATTCTTGCGGGTATAGCAGAGACATCAATATTTACAAAGAACAAAAATGACCTGTTAATAAAACTATTGCAATACATTTACAGCGAATCATTATTTTTATTTTCCCGCAGGAGATGTTTCTCCAATTACGGCAGTTTTAGGATGCAAGATTTGTCCTGAAGGAATTTCCGCATGCGCTCCTGCCATTACCTGCTGAATTATAGTTTCTGTTGACTTAGCCGAAACGTTTAAGAATGTGCTTGGATAAACACCTATCCAAACAATAAAGATAAAAATTGATGAGAGGATAAATATTTCCCTCTTATTCATATCGGTTAAACTATTCATCTTAGGATTTTTCACTTCACCGAAAATTACCCGCTGATACATCCATAACAGGTAAACAGCGGCAAAAATTACTCCGCTTGCGGCAAAAACCGCATACCACCAGCTATTTAATACGGGTGATTCAAATGCGCCAAGCAGTATTAGAAATTCACCGACAAAACCGTTCAATCCCGGCAAGCCCATTGACGATAATGAAGCTATCATCAGGAATACTGCAAAGACAGGGACAACCTTTGCTATTCCTCCGTACTCGGAAATTTCCCTTGTATGTGTCCTTTCATAAAGAATACCGACTAAAAGGAATAGCGCTCCTGTAGAAAGCCCGTGGTTCACCATTTGTATAACAGCGCCCTGAACTGATTCCTGCGTTAATGCAAATATTCCAAGTACAACAAATCCCAAATGAGCAACGGAAGAATAAGCAACAAGCTTCTTCATGTCTTTCTGTACCATTGCTACAAGAGCGCCGTATATTATACCTATAACGGCAAGAGTGGAAATATACGGTGCAAAATAAACAGCCGACTGCGGAAACAGCGGAAGACAAAACCTTAGCAAACCATAAGTTCCCATTTTAAGCAGCACGCCTGCAAGAATAACACTGCCCGCAGTAGGAGCCTGTACATGCGCATCCGGCAGCCAGGTGTGAAGCGGGAACAAAGGAACTTTTATTGCAAAGCTTAATGCAAACGCAAGGAACATCCATCGTTGAATTTCCAATTGAACTGCCGGGCCAATGCCGTATAGCTCGATTAAGTCTGTCGAAAAATGCCCGAGAGAAGAGGATGCATAAATAGCCAGCCAGATAATTGCCACAAGCATCAGCAGACTACCGAACATTGTGTATAAGAAAAATTTTACGGATGCATATATTCTTTGATCGCCGCCCCATATACCTATTATAAAATACATAGGTATCAGCATTGCTTCCCAGAACACATAAAATAAGAACATATCCAGCGAAACAAACACGCCAAGCATACCAACTTCCAGCATCAGCATAAAGAAGGTAAACTCCTTAACCTTGTTTGTAATTGCTTTCCAGCTTGAAAGAAGCGTTAACGGGGTAAGAAACGTAGTTAATAAAACCAGCAGTAGAGATATCCCGTCAATCCCTACATGGTAACTTATGTGCAGGTTTTCAATCCAGGTAATCTTATCGATTAGTTGAAATCCGCCTTTGTTAATGTTATAACCGGCATAAATGAATAAGGAAATAACAAATGTTATTATTGAAAAAATAAACCCAAGATACCTTATTAAGCTTTCTTTACTTTTTTCAGCAAACAAAAGTAAAATTCCGCCTGCCAATGGAATAAATAATAAATAAGAGATTAAGTGGTTGTTTTCCATTTGATGTTTATTAAAAATTAATTAAAAACTCAATATTAACCAGAATAAAGCCGCTGCTATACCCAGTAACATAATTACAGCGTAGACTTGCGCAATGCCGTTTTCCAATTTTCTAATATTTTTTGAAATCACTTCGATTAAAGAAGCAGTGCCGTTTACAACACCGTCAATAATTTTATTGTCGGTAATTTTCCATAAAATTTTGTCGGAGCCGCGGACAATGGGATTAACAACAGCGGCATCGTAAGCTTCATCAACAAAATATTTATTTAAAAGTAGATTATAAAGCCCTTTGAACTTTTTGCTGTAAACAGCAGGCAATCTCGTTTTTTGCAGATACAAATATCTTGCATAAAAAATGCTTCCAACTGCGCCGGCAATGGTAACTGCCATCAATAGAAATTCCGTAGAAGAGCTTTGAATTCCAAATGCAGCAAGCTTTGCATTTGCATTGCTGAATATAGGCTCCAGCCAGTTCTCAAATAAATTTCCGTGTTCACCGGAAAATATTTCCGGTATACCTATAAATCCGCCTATTACAGAAAGAACTGCTAAAATAATTAATGGAATCGTCATTACATTAGGAGACTCATGAGGATGTTTATCCTGTCCGAATCTTTCTTTACCGTAAAATGTAAGATAAACCAGTCTGAACATATAGAACGCAGTGAGTAAAGCAGTAATTGTGCCTATAAGCCAGTATAAAATATTCCCGTTGGCAAAAGCATACCAAAGTATACCATCTTTACTAAAAAAACCCGAAAGAGGAGGAATGCCGGATATTGCAAGGGCGGCAATTATAAAAGTTATAAAAGTTTTCGGCATGTACTTTTTAAGTCCGCCGTAATTCTGAATATTCTGTTCATCGTGCATTGCGTGAATAATAGAACCGGCGCCAAGAAATAAAAGAGCTTTAAAGAATGCATGCGTCATAACATGGAATATGCCTGAAGAAAAAGCGCCGACACCCATAGCCAAAAACATATAGCCAAGCTGGCTTATGGTAGAATATGCTAAAACTTTTTTAATATCNNGAATACGCTAAAATCTTTTTAATATCATTTTGAACCAAACCGATTGTCGCCGCAAATATTGCAGTTAATACTCCTACAACAGCAACAACAGTTAATATATCAGGCGCGGAAGCAAAAATAATGGAACATCGTGCAACCATATAAACTCCGGCAGTAACCATAGTAGCGGCATGTATCAACGCTGAAACCGGTGTAGGGCCCGCCATTGCATCAGGAAGCCAGACGAACAACGGTATTTGTGCTGATTTTCCGGTAGCGCCGATAAATAAAAATACAGCAATAAAATTCATTGTGCTTACAGGAATGCTTATTGCAGAGGCATGTGAAAACACATCATTAAAGTTTAGACTGCCAAACGTAAGATAGATAAGAAACATTCCAAGTAGGAATCCGAAATCCCCTATCCTGTTAACAATAAATGCTTTTTTTGCGGCATCGCTTGTCGTACTTTTTTCAAACTTTCTGTCATACCAGAAACCGATCAGCAGGTAAGAACAAAGACCGACACCTTCCCATCCTAAGAAAAGCAGGACAAAATTATCGCCTAAGATCAGATTCATCATTGCAAAGATGAATAAATTCATGTAAGCAAAAAATCTCCCGAAGCTTTTATCACCGTGCATGTAACCGATAGAATATATGTGAATGATGAATCCTACCCCGGTAACAATTAAAGCCATAACAAGCGACAATTGGTCTACCTGGTATGCAATATTTATATTTAGTCCGCCTGCTTGCAGCCATGTAAAAAGATTTACGATTGTCTGTCTTTGTTCAACCGGCAATGCAAGCGTTTGGAAGAATGCGCCTAGTACAATTAAAAAGGAAATAACGATTGTTCCGCTGCCGATAATCCCTATTATCTTTTCATTTTTAATCTTTCTTCCTAACAGACCATTAATCAGAAATCCTAAAAACGGAAGAAGAATTGTTAGATAAATTAATTGAATCATATTATTGGAAAAATAGATTAATTCTTAATGATAAACTTACCTTACTCAAAATAAATGGATTTATAGTCACAACCTTTGGCAAAGCCATCACTTTGGGAAAATCCCTCTCTTGAAAAGAGAGGGACTTTAGAATTTTAAATGTTCTCACCCTCTTCTCTTTTTAAGAGAAGAGGTTGGATGATGAGTTTAAATGATCTTCACAAAGCCTCTTTAGGCCGTAGTAAAATAAACCTCTGGAATTTTACAAATAATCTTAAAAAACTTCGCTACCACTTAAGAATATTGATTTCATCAATATTCATTGTCATCTTATTCCTGAACATAGCAATAATAATAGCAAGACCGACAGCAGCTTCAGCCGCCGCTACAGTCATTACAAAAAACACAAACAACTGTCCGATTGAATTGCCCATATATGAAGAAAATGCAACCAGCGTAAGGTTAGCCGAGTTTAACATAAGTTCAACAGACATAAATACAATAATTGCGTTTCTTCTTATAAGCACACCCATAACGCCAACAATGAACATAAATGCGCTTAAGATGAGATAATATTCAATAGGAATAATCATACATTAATTTTTTATTTTATTCTAATCAAATTTCTTTTTAGCCAGTATGAGAGCTCCGATTGTAGCAGCCAGCAAAAGAAAACCCGCCGCTTCAAACGGCAAAACATAATTTGTATATAGTTCCCTTCCTATTTGTTCAATTGTACCTGCCTTAACACTTTCTGCTACAACAGGATTAACGGAAGAAGATGGGTGAGATAAAAAAACCATGTACACAAGCTGAATAAAGACCAGCATAGCAATTATCAACGCAAATGTTTTTACCCGGGGATGTAAGGTAAATAATTTTTCTCTTTCCGGTTTCAGCAGCATTATAACAAACAGGAACAAAACCATAATTGCACCCGCATACACAATAACCTGAGCAACAGCAATAAACTGGGCATTAAGCAGCAGGTAAAGGCCGGCTAAAGATGCAAAATTAACTATTAGAAAAAGTGCGCTAATTACAGGGTTTGATCTGGTAATCATTAATATAGAAGAAACAGCCGAAATCGAACTAAATATAATGAATAAGATTAATTCTATAGTCATTTACAAAAGCCTTTGGCTTAATCGTAATATTAATGAAACAAATACTTAAGGAGTATTTCTATAAATCATTCTGGGGAACGGTATAGTCTCTCTTACATGGTCTAACCCGCAAATCCATGCAACCGTTCTTTCAATTCCCAATCCAAATCCGGAATGGGGTACCGAACCATATCGTCTCAAGTCAAGATACCATTCAAAAGCTTCCTGCGGCAAATTATGTTCTTTTATTCTTTGCAGCAGAACATCATAATTATCTTCTCTCTGGCTGCCTCCAATAATTTCTCCATAACCTTCCGGCGCCAATACATCCACTGCGAGAGCAAGCTTATCATTATTAGGGTCACGTTTCATATAGAAAGCTTTTACTATTGATGGATAATGATGAACCATAACAGGTTTTTCATATTGGTTCGAAATAATTGTTTCATCGGCAGCGCCTAAATCATTTCCCCACTCAAAATCAATTCCGTTTTTCTTTAAAATATCCACAGCTTCATCATAAGTTATCCGCGGTAAAGGTTTTTTTATATTTTTTAAATGAGTGGTATCGCGTTCAATAATTTTTAATTCTTCTTCTTTGTCTTTTATAACTGTCTGAACAACATATTCAAGGAAGTCCTCAGCCAAATCCATATCGTCGTTAAGTTCGGCAAAAGCTACTTCAGGTTCAACCATCCAGAATTCAGTTAAATGCCTTCTTGTTTTAGATTTCTCAGCTCTGAATGTAGGTCCGAATGTATATACTTTACCAAACGCCATTGCCCCTGCTTCGGCATAAAGCTGGCCGGACTGTGTAAGATAAGCCTTACCTAAATCAAAGTAAGGCGTTTCGAAAAGAGTTGAGGTTCCTTCGCAGGCAGCGGGTGTAAGAATCGGCGGATCCATTAAAGTGAAGCCATGTCCGTCAAAGTAATCTCTTATTGCTTTAACTATCCTGTGTCTTATTCTTAAGATAGCGGTCTGTTTGCTGGAACGCAGCCATAAATGCCGCAGATCCATTAAAAATTCTACACCGTGCTCTTTGGGAGTAATCGGGTAATCATGCGATTCGGAAATTACGCTGAGCCCGGTAGCGTCTAATTCAAAGCCTCCCGGTGCACGCGGCTCTTCTTTTACTTTCCCCGTTACTTCAATAGATGATTCCTGCCCTAAACGATCAGCCAATTCAAATACTTCATTGGATACATTACCTTTAAAATATATACATTGAAGAAGGCCTGTCCCATCCCTTAAAATAATAAACCTAACTTTCCCGCTTGATCTCTTATTGTAAAGCCAACCTCTTAAAGTAACTTCTTTACCAACAAATTCGCTTAAATTTTTTATCGGGATATACTGCAATTTTTTATTTCATTGTTTACAAATTTCAGGATCAAATATAAACAGCATGCCAAATAAATGCAAAAAACGCAATCCTAAAAGTTAGAAGATACACATCAGGTATTGATTTACCTTACAAATGAATCATTTACCCGCTCTTCCCTTATTGAATAATTGCAAATTTTTTTTAATAATAACTAAATTATACTTGACAAATTGGAATTAATTACTTATTTAGTAACGTAGATTAATCAAAATTCTTTACTTAATTAAGTTAGTACTTGCTATTTTATTATTTATTAAGGTTTCGCTTCCATATTTAATTGTAAAATATCATTTATAAGCAATTTCATGGATTGGCGCTTCAATCCGGGGATGAATTTCAATATGGAAGAAATGAAACCAATACTTTTAGCAGAGACAGAAGCTAAAGGGAGGGTGTATAACTGGAGATAGTATTTTATAAATAATTTATTCAAAAAAAACCGGGAGTAATATGATTTACAAACACAATACCACTAAAAACATTTTTCTTACTATAACAATGATATTATCAATTGTTATAAGCAACTTTGCACAAACTAAGGATACAACAGCGCCGCCAGCTAATCCGCTTTCTATTACCGGGTTGGTGGATGTTAACTATAATTAT
>PLNZ01000286.1 GCA_003142915.1 Ignavibacteriales bacterium
GCGCGATGAACCGGGCTACGCTACGCCCCGAGATTAAAGCTCATTGTTTATTCAATATTTTTAAGAACTTGCGACCTTACCGATAAACATCAGTACGCGATGAATCGGGTCCAGATTCTTATCGGGATTACGACACGAATTTAATGCTCATTTTTTTACAAAATTTGTCAGAACTTGTATCATTCTATATTTAAAAAGCTTTTCAAAATAGATAATAAATATAAGTTATCATTTGTAAAAAAACAATGTAATCACATCTAATTTTTCTTTTTTCAATTACATTTTACGGCAATTTAATTGATAAAAGTTTTTATGAACTTACTTTATCTAAATTTCGTTAATCTACGAAAAGATTCAATAAAATCTGTTATAATTATTTTATAAATATAAGCATACCTGTCAAAATAAATTATTCACATAATTTTTTTGTCTGTAATATCTTAGTTAATTTTAATTACATAATTATTTAGACTATAACAGATGTCATTTCCACTTTATATTTCAAAACGATTAATATTTTCGAAAAAAGGTTCAAAATTTATTTCGTTTATATCAGGTATTTCCATAGCAGGAATTGCACTCGGTGTGGCAACATTAATAATTGCTTTGAGCATATTAAACGGATTTGAAAGAACCATTACTAACAAAATTGTTGATTTCGATTCGCACATTCAAATTTCATCTTATTCAGGCACACTTAGTAACTATAATTTGGTTTTGCCATTATTAAAAGAGAAGCTATATCCGCAAGCAGAGAATGTAAATCCCTTCGTTTCACAGCTTGCGATAATAAGCAGTAAGACTATTAAAGATGGTATCAGTATTAAAGGTATTAGGCCCGAAGATAGTTGGAAAGGTTTACAGGAAGACATTATCCAGGGAAAACTTGAATTAATAGATAATGCTGATCTGCCGACAATGCTTATAGGCAAGAAGTTGGCTGATAAGTTAATGGTCAAAATTGGTGATAAAGTTACTATATTTGCACTCAATAAGAACAAAATTCCATCGGTTGAAAATCTACCAAATATTCAAAAATTTGTTATAACCGGCATTTTCGAAAGCGGTATGGCTGCTTATGATGATTTAATAGCTTATGTAAACATTAATGCGGCGCAAAGATTATTTAATTTAAATGATAAAGTTAGCGGGTATGATATCCGGGTAAATGATATTACAAAAATTGACAGTCTGACAAATTATTTAACAAATCATCTTAACTACCCTTACGCCGTAAGATCAATTTATCAAATACACAGGAATATATTTACATGGATTGCTCTTCAGAAGAAGCCCATTCCAATTGTTTTGGGTTTAATTATTATCGTTGCTGTTTTTAATATCGTAGGGACATTACTGATGATCGTACTTGAAAAGACCAATGCCGTAGGAATATTGAAATCACTCGGGGCAAACAGAAAGCAGATTATTTCCATTTTTATTTACCAGGGATGCTACCTGGCAATTGCAGGGATTCTGATTGGAAACATTATCGCGTTTATCTTAACCGAGTTGCAGCTTCGATATAAAATTATTTCGATTCCATCTTCGGTATATTTTATGTCGTCAGTACCTATTTTTATTTCGGCACAAAACTTTTTAATTGTTTCAACTATAACTTTTATTTTATGCATTATAGCTTCACTTATGCCGAGTTATATTGCCTCAAAAATTCAGCCGGTATCAACATTACGGTTTAATTAAGACGGAAAATTACAAGTTAATGAAATTTGAATCTTATATATCAAGAAGATATTTAATATCTAAACACAAAATTAATTTTATTACAATTATTTCCCTTATATCTATTGCAGGAATAACAATCGGCGTTGCTGCATTAATAGTGGTACTTTCGGTGTTTAACGGATTTGGCAGTCTTGTTACATCTTTCCTCGTTACATTTGATCCGCACATACGGATAGAGATTATCTCCCCCGAAGGATACAACAAACAAAATGATATTACCGCTGCATTAAGAACGATTCCAGATGTAAAGGATTATACACCGTACGTATCCGGAAAAGTATTGGCTTATAACCAGGGATTAACGCAAGTAATAAATCTAAAAGGTATAGAAGAGAAATCCGGGAATGATATATACGGTATAAAGCCGGACATACTGTTTGGAAAATATTATCTTTCAGATGAAACGGGTACCCCGTCAATTATTCTTGGATTGACTTTGGCAGATAGGATGCAATCCATAATTGGAGATACAATAACTTTAATTTCACCTGTGGGAATTGAGAATGTAATTACTCAGTTATCCCAGCCTAAATCACAGAAATTTATAGTAAGCGGAATTTACAGTTCAAACAATAATGAGTATGACGAATCATATATATTCACAAATCTTAAAACTGCGCAAAATCTTTTAGGCTACTATGATGATGTTCAGGGTTATGACATAAAACTTGATAATATAAATCATTCGTTTGATGTAAAAGACCGGCTTGAAAAGAAACTAGATAAAAATCTATTCAGTATAAATACCTGGTATGATTTTCACAAGGAACTTTATACTGTAATGAAACTTGAACGCTGGGCTGCTTACATAATTTTATGCCTGATAGTGGCGGTTGCAACGTTTAATATTCTGGGCTCGCTTTCTATGTCTGTAATAGAAAAGAAACGCGATATAGGCATTTTGAGATCAATGGGAGCCAATGAAAAATCGATTCTTAAAATATTTATGTATGAAGGTTTGCTGATTGGAGCTATAGGAACAGTTGCTGGAGCAATTCTGGGATATTTCGTCTGCTATCTTCAGTTGAAATATAATATTTATCCTTTGGACCCCACACAGTACAAAATAGACTCTCTCCCGCTTCAGGTAAGGGTTGATGATTTCTTTTTCATTGCAGGCGCATCTATGCTGCTTTCATTTTTTGCATCATTAATACCGGCACAGCGTGCCGCAAAAGTTGATCCACTTGAAGCAATAAAATGGGAATAAAAGTATTTAATAAAAAAAAGATATAATGGATAGTTTGATAATTCTAAAAACCGAAAATTTAATAAAAAGATATAAGAACAATCAAAAATTAAAGCTTGAAGTTCTGAAATCTATATCGCTTGAGATTGAAGAGAATAAAATATCCGTAATAGTGGGGGCTTCAGGCGCCGGCAAAAGTACACTTCTTCATCTACTAGGAGGTTTAGACAGACCGGACAGCGGTTCTGTTTACTTTCACGATCAAGATATTTTCAAACTTTCCGATGAAAAGCTTACTAAATTCAGAAATATAAATATCGGGTTTGTTTTTCAGTTTCATCATCTTCTCCCTGAATTTACGGCTGTAGAAAATGTTGCAATTCCCCAGATGATTTTTGGAACTCCGCTGAATAAATCTACCAAAAGAGCTTTGGAACTTTTAGATGCGGTTGGCCTTGCAGACAGAGCGCAGCATAAGCCGGCAGAGCTTTCCGGCGGCGAGCAGCAACGGGTAGCTGTTGCAAGAGCTCTTGCTAATAATCCTTCAATAATTTTTGCCGATGAGCCTACCGGTAACCTGGATTCGGCAAACAGTGAGATTATCCATCAAAGTATTGTAGATCTGCGGAATAAATTCGGTAAGACTTTTGTTATTGTTACTCATAACCAGGGATTGGTAAAATTAGCAGACAAGGTTTTTGAGATAAAAGACGGAAATATTTTACAGTAGTATCTTTTTCTAAGTGTATTCTTAGTGGTGAATGCATTTTACCACTAAGACACTTAGAACACAAAGGTTCACTAAGGTTATTTAACTGCCGGATAAATACTCAAATAATAATCTTACGCCAAAGCCTGTCATATACTTTTTGGTGTAATTATTAAAGTCATTTGCCATAGCGGGTCCTGCTATATCCAGATGTGCCCAGGCGATATTTTTAGCAACAAATTTTTCAAGAAATTTAGCCGCAGTTATAGCGCTTCCCCAACGTATTCCTAAATTTTTAACATCGGCGATATTACTTTTTATTAAGTAATTATAATCATCCCACAGAGGGAGTCTCCAGAGCCTGTCATAAGTCTTTAAACCCGTTTTATATAATTCGTCTGCAAGTTTATCGTTCTTTGTAAATAAACCTGCGACAAACTCACCAAGCGCAACAACACAAGCTCCAGTTAAAGTTGCCAGATCAATTATTACATCCGGTTTTGCTTTAGAGGCAAATTCAAGAGCATCCGACAAAATTACCCTACCTTCCGCATCTGTATCTTCTATTTCAATGCTTTTACCAGATGAAGTTAATACTATATCTCCGGGCTTAAAAGACTTTGCTGAAGGCATATTTTCCACTGCCGGAATAACACCTAAAATATTGACCGGGAGTTTTGTTTTAGCCGCAGCAAGAATAACTCCGGCAACTACTGCAGCGCCGGACATATCAGCTTTCATTTCATCCATGTGCGCCGACGGTTTAATAGATATTCCGCCCGAATCAAATGTTACACCTTTGCCTATCAATGCTATCTTTTTTTTGCTCTTACTTCTTAATATACCATTGTACTCCAGGACAATAAATCTCGGAGGATTAACGCTCCCCTTTCCTACGGCAAGAACTCCCCCCATTTTTCTTCTTTTAATTTCTTTTTCATCAAAGATTTTTACTTTTATACCGGCACTTTTCAAAGTAAATGAAATTCTTGATGCAAGTACAGCAGGGGTTAATACATTAGAAGGTTCATTTTGTAAATCTTTAGCAAAATTTACACCTTCAATCACTTTTAGTGATTTTGCAATTGCAGCATTTAATTTCCTTCCATTATCTGAATAAAAATATACCTCAAGCTCCCTGACAGATTTTTTCTGCTTAAAATACTTATCGAAGGTATAATTGCCAAGGTAAATTCCCTCTATAAAAGTTCTGTAATAATATTCTTCATCATCAAAGTATTTTTTAAAATGCTCATACTTAGGAATAAATATATGAAGGTTCTTAACTTTTTCATTTTCAAGACTCTGGATAAAACCCGCAAGATGATTTCTAAAGTAGTCTGTAGAAAATCTTTCATCAACTTTTATTTTTGAGATAATCAATTCGTCCGGTTTGCCGTTGTAGTTTGAGATTCTGATGTCGCTTCCGTCTTTTGAAAGAAAATTTTGCTTCTGTAATTCGGATAATTTTAAGTTTGAAACTCTTAAAAGATTTTCAAAACTTTTGTTTAATTTTTTTTCACCAATAAGATATTTTAAACTTACACTGAAAGGCTTGTATAAAATTCTTTTTCCCCCTGAAATTGCTTTTAATTTAAACATTATTGTTTCCTGAATTACTTTTCAAATATTCTTCCGTTTTATTTAATATCTTAGGAATATACTCTTCCAATTTAGCATTATGAATTCTTGCGCCTGCTGCATTTATATGTCCGCCGCCGCCAAATTCTCCCGCGAGTTTATTGATTGGTATTGTACCTTTTGACCTAAAACTTACTTTAAAACCTTCTTTCAGCTCCATAAACATTAAGCCTATTACAACACCTTCGACAGATAAAGTATAATTAACCAGATTGTCCGTATCCGACTCAAAAGCGCCAAGTTTCTTAAATGTCTCCTGTTTAAGAATCATATATGCAATTTTCATATCCTTACCGTAAAGCTGCATTGATTCCAAAGCTGCGCCTGTAAGTTTTATTTTGCTAAATTTGCTCTGGTCATAAATTTTATCAAAAACACCACTGGGTACCACTTTTTGATTCAACAGATCTGCTATTATAAGATGAAGTTCAGGGGTAGTCCTTTCAAACCTGAAAGAGCCTGTATCAGTCATAATTGCTGCATATAAAGGCAGCGCTGTTGTATACCGTAAGTTTACTATACCGGTTTTTTTGATTAGATCATAAATTATATGTCCGGTAGCGCTGTACGATATATCGACAAAAAAGTAATCAACAAAAGCTGCATTGTCCTGATGATGGTCTATGCAGATTTTTGTTTTCTTAGATTTATCAAACCCGCTTTGCATACTAACAATTCGATCCGGCCTATTGAAATCGACAGCAATAAGAACATCAACTTCATTAAAAATGTGCTGATGTTTGTGCTCGTCATATTTTTCAATTACTCTATCGGTATCAAGGAAATCAAGGTTGTAAGGTGTAGCGCTATGATTAATAATATAAACTTTCTTACCGAGTTCCTTTAAAATAAAATATAGGGCAATCTCTGAACCAATTGCATCTCCATCAGGATTGACATGGGTTGTAAGAAGGAATGAGTTATTTTCCTGAAGTATTTGTTTTAGCTGATAAAAATCAATCATACCGACAGAGTAATAAATTATTGAAAATTAAAGGGTTAAAATAGAAAATTTTTATCTTTCAAGCTAAATTCTGTTTATTTAATTGCTATAACCTTACAATCAATTTACTTCCCACATATTACCGCTGAATAACAATTTTTTAAGATCGCCTTTCCCTTTTTCTTTTTTTATGTTCTCTATTTGATTGTGAAAATCATGGTCGTATGTTGATTTTGAAATTTGCCTAATGATTCCAATAGGCATGGGAAAACCTGTTTTTTCGGAAAGTTGTGAGATAATATGCGCTCTTGCTGAATTCTTATCAAACTCATCGTGAACCCAAACATCATTTATTGAATTATTACCGTCGTTCAAATCGATAATTTCCGGCTCAAGTCCGTTAAGTTTAATTCCTTTATCTTTATTTTTACCAAAGATCATTGGTTTACCATGTTCAAGGACAATAACGTTATCAGCTTTAGTCTCTTTTTCCGTGTAGATTGCAAAAGCGCCGTCATTAAAAATGTTACAGTTTTGAAACACTTCAATAAAAGCAGTACCGCTATGTTCCGATGCTCTTTTCATCATTTCTTGAAGATGTTTTGCATCCCTGTCAAGAGTTCTTGCTATGAAGGTAGCATCAGCTCCTAAAGCAAGCGCTACAGGATTAAATGGAAAGTCAACACTACCAAACGGAGTGCTTTTTGTTTTCTTGCCTTTTTCCGAAGTCGGCGAATACTGGCCTTTTGTTAATCCATAAATTCTGTTATTAAACAGTATAATCTTTAAATCAATATTTCGCCTGCAGGCATGTATAAAATGATTTCCACCGATACTGAGGAGATCTCCGTCGCCGGTTGCAACCCACACGGAAAGTTCAGGCTTATTCAGTTTAACGCCGGTAGCAATAGCGGCTGCACGCCCGTGTATGCTATGAAATCCATATGTATCCATATAATATGGGAAACGCGAAGAG
>PLNZ01000201.1 GCA_003142915.1 Ignavibacteriales bacterium
AAAAAAATTTAATTGAGGTGGAAAGAAAGTTTATCCAAGATAATATTAAATTTTACTACTTAGATGAAAATACAGGTTTCGGCAAAGGATGTAATTATGGATATTCAAAGGCTTCCGGGAAGTATATCTGTTTTTTGAATCCTGATACAATTATTAAAGAGGATATTTTTTCACCAATAATAGATATGTTCGAAAAGGACAAATCAATAGGAATTATTGGCCCCAAGCAGCAAACAAGACCTCCGTTTTTTGATTTCTCTGCAGGTTCTTATCCAAATATTTCCCTAGAATTGTTCAATTTGTTTGGAATAGGTGTTTTTTTTGAAGGATTTATTGTATCTTTTTATACAAAACTAAAGAGAAATAAAAATTTAGAAGTTGATTGGATATTAGGGGCGGCCATATTTATTAGATCTGAATTATTTAAAATGATAAATGGGTTTGATAAAGATTACTTTATGTTTTTTGAGGAGGTAGACCTTTGCAAGAAAGTATCCGATGCAGGATTTAAAATTATTTATGCTCCCAAGTTAAAAATTTGCCATATTGGCAGTGTATCGGGTAAAAAGGATTATAGGTTATATACTATACGGACTTATTCGAGTAAATATATTTATATATCGAAGCATAATAAGACGTATAAAAAAATTTTAATTAGATTTCTTTTATTTGCTCAGTTATTTTCCCAAATAATTATATGGTCAGTTCTATTTCCAATGAATAAACAAAAATCAAAACAAAAATTGAGCGCTTTCTTTTACTTGGCGAAAAATAAATTTAAACTTGTATAATTGTGCTTCGGGACATAGTACTTTATTGATTCAGAATAATTGCCGAATTTTATAGAACTGGGAAAAAATAAATATGAACATTGGTATTGATGCAAGAATTTTAGAAAGAAAAATGACCGGTATAGGAAGGTTTTTAAAAACATTCTTAACTGAATTACCTGCAATTGATAAACAGAATAAATATTATTTATTCACTTATGACAGTATTAACATTCATGATGATTTTTATACAAACATTCAAACGGTAAAAGGTTTCCTCCCACAAAAACTTTTTTCTCCAATCTGGTGTAATTTTATACTTCCGAGATATCTAAAAAAAAACAAAATTGATTTATTTTTTTCTGCTAATCAACTAATCCCTTTAATTAAAATAAAAAACATCAAATATATATTTGTTCTTCATGATGTTATTTATAAGGTAGATAAAACATTTCATCCTTTTGTTTATAGAAAATATCTGCAATTTTTTACATACTTTTCAATAAAAAGCAGTGATTTGATTATCACCGTTTCCGAATATTCAAAACAAGATATATTGAAATATTATAAAGTAAAAGAGAACAAAATAAAGGTCATTTACCAAGCCGTGGATGAAGAGTTTAAAATTTTAAATTTAGCAGATGATGAGAAAAAAGAAATTAAAAAGAGATTAAATTTACCGGAGCATATCATCTTGTACGTTGGTGTAATTGAAAATAGGAAGAATATTACCGGCATTTTAAGAATTGCCGATGAGGTGTACAAAAAAGATAAGGATATAAAATTTGTTTTGATAGGTAAAATTGGATACGGTGGTGAAAAGTTATTCGAGAAAATTCAAACAAGAGAAAATGTTGTATACTTGGGAAACGTTGAAGATCAATTGCTGAAAAAAATATATAATATTTCATCTGTTTTTTTATTCCCCTCTTTTTATGAAGGATTTGGCTTTCCCCCGTTAGAAGCCATGAAATCGGGGCTTCCTGTTGTAAGCTCAAATAACGCTTCTCTTAAAGAAATTATAGATTCTGGTGGATTATTGCATGAGCCTGATGATTATAATTCTTTTGTTCAAGATATCTTCAAATTAATTGGAGATAAAAAATTTTATTTAGAAGTCAGAAACAACGGTATTGAAAGAGCAAAAATATTTAATATTAATCATACCGCTAAAGAATTGGTTAATGCCTTTAATTCATTATAATTTAATAATAGAAATATTTATACAAATAAATTATGAATAAAAACGAATATGATCTAAGCATTATTATCATAAGCTGGAAAATGAAAGATCTTCTAAAAATCTGCTTAGCATCAATCTACAAATATACGGATGGTTTATCTTATGAAATTATTTTAGTTGATAACTATTCAGAAGACGGCACTATAGAAATGGTTGAAAAAATATTCCCTAATGTTTATCTAATAAAAAATAGTCAAAATAGAGGGGTTGCACCTGCTAGAAACCAGGGTTTAAAAATAGCAAAAGGGAAATATATTTTAATACTTGATGCGGATATGGAATTGATCGAAAATTCTATCTTAAGCTTGTATCAATTTATGGAAAGAACACCTGATTGTGGAATGGTTGGTGCAAAATTAGTTGATTCAGATAAAGATATACAATATTCATGCAAAAGATTTCCATCAATTATGGCGTTAATCTACAGAAGATTAGAATATTTTACATTTATAAAGAATTCCAAATTACTTAATTATCATTTAATGAAAGAATGGGATCACAATTCTATTAGAGAAGTTGATTATTTAATAGGTGCCTGCCAGTTCTTTCTTAGAGAAATAAAAGACAAAATCGGACTTTACGATGATAAAATTTTTTACGGACCCGAAGATATTGATTATTGTCTCCGAATATGGAAAGCCGGATGGAAAGTTTATTATTATCCATTTACTAAGATTATTCATTACGAACAAAGAATTACTAAAAGGAATCCCTTCTCACGTATTTCATTGAGACATATTTTGGGTATATTTTATATTTATAAAAAATATGGCGGAAATTTGAAGAATTAATTCATGAATAAGAACCGTGAAAAAATATTGATTATAATTGCCGACTTCTTAACTATTAATCTTGCATGGATTATTTATTATCAATTAAGAGTTAACTCCAGGTGGTTTACGCTTCTTACTATGCCTGAGTTCGTTATTCCCATGCTGATAATTTATTTTTATTGGCTGATCATTTTTACTTTTGTCGGGATGTACCGTACATGGTTTGCATCTTCAAGGTTAGACGAAATATCCACTCTTTTTAAAGCATCATTTGTGGGAATATTTGTCTTATTTTTTCTCATCTTAATAGATGATTATTTAAATGGGGCTGGGTCAACGACCAGAATTTTAATTTTTATATACTGGGGACTCTTTTTATTCTTGACTGGAACCGGTCGACTTTTTGTCCGCAGTTTCCAGAGAAATTTATTAATTAAAGGAATTGGAAGAAAGAACGCTCTTATTGTCGGGTTTAATGAGAATGCAAAAGATGTACAGAACCAATTAAAACAGCATCCCGCTTTAGGCCTGGATGTAGTTGGCTATATTAAAGCCAATAACACTTGCAGTGATTCTGAGTATGACGGCGTTAAAACTGTTGGAATAATTGAGGACTTGCAGGAAATAGTAGAACGCTTTAATGCCAAAGAAGTAATTATTGCTTTGGAACGAAAAGATAAAGACGCTTTAGTAGAAATAATTGCAAAATGTGAACCCAAGAATATCGGATTAAAAATAGTTCCAGACCTTTATGAAATTTTAAGCGGGCAGGCCAGGACATCACAGATTTACGGTATACCGCTAATCGACATTATGCCCCAGTTAATGCCTGAGTGGGAAAAGAAATTAAAACGCCTGATTGATATTAGTGTATCATTAGTTTTTCTGCTAATGACTTCACCGGTTTTATTAATTACTACAATAGTAATTAAGCTTGAAAGTAAAGGAAATGTTTTCTACCGGCAGGATAGATGCGGAATAAATGGAAACATATTTAAAATTATTAAATTTCGTTCAATGAGAAAAGATGCCGAAAAACATACAGGCCCTGTTTGGTCACAAAAAGATGATCCGAGGATTACGAAAGTAGGTAAATTCATACGAAGAACCCGCATAGATGAAATTCCTCAAATAATAAATGTTCTAAAAGGTGAAATGAGTATCGTTGGTCCGCGTCCGGAAAGGCCCTATTTTGTAGAAATGCTTTCTAAAGAGATTCCATACTATAAGCGGAGATTAAAAGTTCGCCCGGGAATTACCGGCTGGGCGCAAGTTAAACATAAGTATGATGAAACAATTGAAGACGTTAAAATTAAATTAAGGTATGATCTTTTCTATATTGAGAATATGTCTTTAAGGATGGATTTCAAGATTTTGTTCCGTACTATATTCGTGATGCTCCTGGGTAAAGGTCATTATGAATAAAAATTTTATAAAAAAATAATCAATAATAATTAATATTACTTTATGAATAAAAAAAGCCTGGTTATAATACCAACTTACAATGAACTTGAAAACGTAAAATTAATTATCCCTGATTTACTGGGAAGATATAATAATCTTGATATCTTAGTAGTTGATGATAATTCTCCGGACGGTACGGGTGGTTTTATTCGTGAGCTGGCAGAATCAAATGACAGGATTAAGTTAATTGTACGGGAAAAGAAAATGGGACTCGGTACGGCATATATCGATGGATTTAAATATGCTCTTAAAAATGATTACGAGTACATTTTTGAAATGGATGCCGATTATTCTCACGATCCGAAAGAAATTACTAATTTCTTAAAGGCTATTAAAGAGTACGATCTTGTTTTGGGCAGCAGGTATATAAATGGTGTAAATGTTGTTAACTGGCCCATGAGAAGATTACTTTTAAGTTATTTTGCAAATATTTATACCCGGCTTGTTACCGGCATGCCGATAATGGATGCTACCGGCGGATATAAATGTTTCCGGCGTAAAGTTCTTGAAGCTATCGATTTTAGTGATGTAAAATCGAACGGTTATGCCTTTCAAATTGAAATTACTTATAAAGTTCGGCGAAAAGGTTTTAAAATTGGTGAAATACCAATCGTCTTTGTCGATAGGATAATGGGGCAGTCAAAGATGTCAAAAAAAATTGTTCATGAAGCCGTTTTCATGGTTTGGAAACTGCGCATAAAAAGTATTCTGGGTAATTCATAACCGGGTGATGCTTTGGACTTATCTATCATCATAGTTAATTATAATGTAAAAGAATTTATTCAAAATTTACTTCATTCCATTGTTAAAGCTGCTGCAGGAATACAATATGAAGTAATAATTATCGATAATGCTTCGGATGACGGCAGCGTAGAATTCATTAAAGAAAAATTTCCCGAAGTAAAACTAATCGTTAATTCGGTTAACCGTGGATTCAGTAAGGCAAATAATCAGGGGCTTTTAATAGCTAAAGGCGAATATTTGCTTTTATTGAATCCTGATACTCTGGTGAGGGAAGATACTTTCCAAAATATGATTCATTTTTTCAAATCTACTCCGGAGGCAGGTTTAGCCGGATGTAAAATTCTTAACCCCGATGGTTCACTTCAACTCGCCTGCAGGCGAAGTTTTCCCGGGCCATGGACTTCTTTCTGTAAAGTTTCGGGGCTTGGTTCTTTTTTCCCTAACAACAGAATTTTTGCACGTTATAACCTGACTTATCTTGATGAAAATCAAACTTACGAGGTCGATGCTGTCTCCGGTTCTTTCATGATGCTGAAAAGAGAAGTTTATGAAAAAATCGGCGGGCTGGATGAACAGTTCTTTATGTATGGCGAAGATCTTGATTTATGTTATAGGGTCCAAAAATCCGGATACAAAGTTTTTTACGTCCATTTTACTCAAATCATTCATTATAAGGGAGAGAGTACCAAACGAAGCGGTATTGACGAAACAAAAATCTTTTATGAAGCGATGAATCTTTTTGTTAAGAAACATCTTTCCAGTTCAATTCTTGTCGAAGCTATCCTTCATTCTGCAATAGCATTTAGAAAATTATTTTCTTTCCTTGGACGCCGTAAAATTATCTTATTGTCCATTCTTATGGATTTTATCTTTTTTAATATTTCACTTCTAATTGCTTATAAGATTTATGAGAAAATCGGTCATTGGCAGGGTTTTCCGCAGAGTAGTTACCCTATAATTTTCACAATACCTGCTTTGCTTCATTTAATAATATCGGGTTTATCACGTGTTTATAGAAGAGATTCTCTTTCGGTTCTCAGGACACTTTTGGCGGTTTGTATCAGTTTCTTTTTACTTTCTTCTTTAACCTTTTTCTTTAAGCAATATGCCTACAGCAGGGCTGCCGTACTTATTACTTATTTTATACTGCTTTTCTTATTGCCGTTTTGGCGGATCATTTTTAAAATAATTTTTAAATTCGGTTTAAATGAGGATGAGTTTACTAACCGTAAAACTTTAATTGTCGGCATAAATTCCCATTCGGTAGATCTTGCCAAGAAATTAAAAGCCAAAACGACAGATATTCATTATATAACCGGCTTGATTGGTTTTACAAATAAAGATCTGGGCGCTAAGCATGGGGAATTTGAAGTTATCGGCACGATAGATAATATTAAAAAAGTCATAAATGAACGGAAAATTCATGAAGTAATTTTTTCTTCCGAAGAACTTTCCTATAACCAGATGATGTCAATCGTTTCTTCATGTCAGGATGAAAATGTCGAATTCAAACTTGTGGGTAATAATCTTGATTTTATTGTAGGTAAAACTTCGGTTTCAATGCTTGAAGATATGCCATTGGTAGAAATAAATTATAACATATCAAGACCGCTATTAAAATTTATTAAATCGCTGTTTGATTTTGTCTTGGCATCCGTTGTTTTGTTTTTTATTTATCCTTTCATATATTTAACCGTTAAGATGAGTAAAAAACAGACGGACTTTAGGAAATTTATCTTAAATGTGCCGTTTGTCTTCAAAGGAAAACAAAGTTTTGTCGGACCTGAAACAATTGAAGAGAAAAGGAATCTCTACCGGGGGAAAAAGGGTTTGACAGGTTTATGGTATATTGAAAATGGTGAAGGCGTAGATAAAAATAAGCTTGATATTTTCTATGCAAAGAATCAAAATATTTGGCTTGACTTGGAGATATTAGGTAAAACATTAAACAAAATGTGGATTAGTCGATTATAATATGGCAAAAACGGTTCTGGAATTTGAAAAGCCCATAGTTGAACTTGAAGCTAAACTTGAAGAGATGAAAAGGCTTTCAGATAAAGTTAATATTGAAAATGAAATCACCAAAATCGAAGAGAAGGTCAGAGAGTTGAAGGAAGGAATTTATAAAGGCCTTACACGCTGGCAACGTGTGCAGTTAGCTCGGCATCCCGATCGTCCTTATACATTAGATTATATTTATTTAATGACCAGCAATTTTTTAGAACTTCATGGCGATAGAAATTTCAAAGATGATAAAGCAATAGTTGGTGGGTTTGCCCAGTTGGATGAGTTCAAAGTGATGATCATAGGGCACCAAAAGGGAAGAGATACAAAGACTAATGTCTATAGAAATTTCGGTATGCCGAATCCCGAGGGCTACAGGAAAGCCATGCGTTTAATGAAACTTGCCGAAAAGTTTGGTAAACCTGTAATTACAATGATTGACACTCCGGGTGCATACCCCGGGCTTGAAGCAGAAGAAAGAGGGCAGGCTGAAGCTATTGCAAAAAATCTTTTTGAAATGAGCCGTTTAAAAGTTCCCATTATCGTTGTAATAATCGGTGAAGGCGCTAGCGGCGGAGCTTTAGGTATTGGTGTTGGGGACAGAATACTTATGCTTGAAAATTGCTGGTATTCTGTTATAAGCCCGGAATCCTGTTCGAGTATTCTTTGGAGAAGCTGGGATTTTAAAGAGCAGGCGGCTGAAGCGTTAAAGCTTACTGCTCCGGATTTGTTTGAACAAAAAATAATAGACAGGATAGTACCGGAACCTCTTGGAGGCGCTCATAAAGATCATCAGGAAGCTGCAAAAATATTGAAAGCAGCTTTGATTGAAGAACTTCAACAGCTTATAAAAATAAAACCTGAAAAATTACTCGATACCCGTCTTGAGAAATTCGGTAAAATGGGCGCTTATACAGAATAAAAAATATTATGATTTAAAATTCCGCCACAGATTTTAAAGTTGATAAAATAATGAAAAATAATATAGATAATTTTTATTGAGTATATACAGCACTTAATCAGAACCTCCTGATAAATTCACTACTATGGCTTTATCGCTTTTCAATATTCCATATTCTCCTTCCTTTTTGATAAATTTGGTTCACTTATTTTTAATCTTATAGAAAATGATAATTAATAAAGCTGAAATCAGAGTTCGTTATGCTGATACGGACCAAATGCACTTTGTTTATAACGGAAAATATCTTGAGTATTTTGAAGTCGGAAGGACTGAAATGCTTAGGGAAATTGGGCTGGCTTACAGCGTTATTGAGAACAAAGGCTATCAACTGCCGGTGCTTGAAACTTATGTTAAATTTTTAAGTCCCGCTTTCTATGACGATATTTTAATAGTCGAATCGTATATGAAGGAATATCCGCCATTCAAAATACATATAGATTATAAAATTTACAGAAAAGAAAATAACGCGATTGTTGCCGAAGGTTTTACCGGGCATGTATTTATAAAAAAAGACACTAAGAAACCTTCAAGACCGCCTGCCTTCTTTGTTGAGGTGGTGAAACCTTTTTATAAACGTTAATTATTTTTACTTGAAATGAATATTCCCAGTTTAGAAAAAATTATAAGGAATGCTCTTGCAGAAGATATAGGTGAGGGCGATATTACTACTTTAGCAACTGTACCGGGTGAAGTTCCCGGCAAAGGAGAATTCCTTGTAAAGCAGAACGGTATTATTGCCGGATTAGAAATTTTGGAGGTTCTTTTTAAAATCGCTGATCCGGATTTAAAATTTGTAAAATATACTGAAGACGGCAGCCTTGTAAATTATGGACAAGTTGTTGCCAGGGTTACAGGCAAAGCTGTATCCATGCTTACATTAGAACGAACTGCACTTAATTTTCTGCAAAGAATGAGCGGCATTGCAACTATGACCGGTGCATTTGTAGAAATGATAAAACATACTAAGGTAAAAATTTTAGATACCCGCAAAACGGTACCCGGCTTAAGAGGAATTGACAAACTCGCGGTGAAAATAGGCGGTGGAACAAACCATCGAATCGGCTTATATGATATGTTCTTGATAAAAGATAATCATATCGCTGTTGCTGGTTCAATTACAAAAGCGGTGCAGGCATGTAAAAAATTCAAATCACAAAATAATATTTCATGCAAGATTGAGGTAGAGACTACGAATATTGAAGAGGTAAAAGAAGCATTAAATTGTATACCCGATTTTATAATGCTGGATAATTTTCAACTCGATGATATGAAGAAAGCAGTAAAATTAATCTATGGAAAATGTTTAACTGAAGCTTCCGGCGGAATTGATATTAGTACAATTAAAGAAGTTGCCGAAACAGGTGTGGACTTTATTTCCGTCGGTGCGCTGACACATAGTGTAAAAGCGCTTGATATTTCTTTGGAAATAAAAACGGACTAATATTTCCGGCGGGCAGCCTGCCCGGCATATATCGGAAGTCTCCTTTTATTCAATGTACCGGTAAAATATATCCAAATTAATGTTCAAATATAAAAATGATGTTTGATAAATTAAAACAACTGACAAAAGATACGGGGGTTTACGGAATCAGTACCATAATCGGCAGATTTCTTACATTTATCTTAACGCCATATTATACTCATGTCTTCGCCAGATCCGACTTCGGAATATTTACTAATTTTTACGCATTTATCGGGATTTTTAGTGTTGTCTTTATTTATGGAATGGATGCGGCTTACTTAAAATTTGCTTCAAAACCTATAATCGGGGATAAAAAGGATAATTTTTCCACTCCTTATTTATTTGTCTTCTTTGTCGGGTTAATAATCAGCGGGATAATATTTTTATTTCAATCTCCCGTTTATTCACTACTGGATATATCGTCGGAATATTCTTATCTGATGAAATATGTGATAGGAATTCTCTTTATAGATTCCATCTGTGTTATTCCGTTTTTAACATTGCGGCTTGAACATAAAGCTAAAAAATTTGCAGCATTTAAGCTTATAAACATTATAATAAATGTTCTTCTTAATGTCTATTTAATATCCAAATTAAAAATGGGAGTGGAAGCAGTATTCATCAGCAATATTATAGCTTCATTAGCTTGTTTTGTACTACTCATACCCACTGTTGCAAGTAATCTGAGATTTAAAACGCATTATGATTTATTAAAGAAATTATTGAAATTCGGTTTGCCGTATTTCCCTGCCGGTCTTGCCGCAATGATGATTCAAAGTATAGACCGGCCTATTCTAACGCATTTAACTGATCTAAGCACCAGCGGGCTATATAGTGCTAATTACAAGCTCGGTATATTTATGATGCTGTTTGTAAATATGTTTCAATATGCCTGGCAGCCTTTCTTCCTTCAAAATGCTGAAGATAAAAATGCTAAGGAAATGTTCGCCAAAGTCTTAACCTATTTTACAATTGCGGCAAGTTTTATTTTGGTTATTCTTTCATTGTTTATTGATGATCTTGCAAAAATCCATTTTGCAAACCGGACTATTATAGGCGCTTCTTATCTCAGCGGGTTAAATATTGTTCCTGCGGTATTATTCGGATATATGTTTCTCGGCATTTATACTGTATTCACTGTCGGAATTTTTATAAAAGAAAAAAGTATTTACGTCCCTGTAATTACGGGTATAGGGGCAGTGGTAAATATTGGAACTAATTTTATGCTGATACCTGTAATGGGAATTATGGGAGCAGCCCTTGCTACTCTTGCGGCATACTTTGTTATGGCTGTTATTTATTTCTTTGTTACCCAAAGATTTTATAAAATAAATTATGAATATGCAAAACTTGCAAAAATATTCCTTTCGATATTTATAGTAGCGTTTATTTATTATATCCAGCAGCTTAATGGTCTTTTAACGCTAACCAATAAATTTTTAATGTTGCTTTTATTTGTAATCCTCCTTTTTGTATTTAACATAGGCAGGGAAGAATTTACCTTTTTGAAGAAAAGGTTATCGCACCAAAGCGCTAAAAAATAATTATCACGGGAAGTTTTAAATGGTTAAAAAAATTTCTGTAAAAATTAAAAGATTAAATCCTGAATTTAACGATATACCCCTTCCCTTATATTCAACGGAAGGGAGTTCCGGTATGGATATAAGAGCTGCTGTAGCTGAAGATATGTTTATCTATCCGGGCGAGGTATTACTTGTACCGACAAATTTTTCTGTGGAGATACCCGAAGGGTATGAAATCCA
>PLNZ01000265.1 GCA_003142915.1 Ignavibacteriales bacterium
TTATCCATTAAATAATGTTCGCCATAATACGCACCGGGAAACAATTCCAGGTTAAACCCAACTTTATCAGCCCAATTTCCGGGCAGAGGTTTTTCAAGATCAACAATTACCTTTATACTTTGTTCAACGGCTTCTGTTCTTACGGAATATTTAAACTTTAAATCAGGATAATCAATTGGATTAAACCCCTGCTTATCCCTACTCGAATCAGGAAACCATAATTCAATTTTGATTATTCCATTTGCCTTATCGACATATTTTTTTCCCATTTTTGGAACAGGAGACCACTGTCCGGGAGTAGGATCGATTCTTACATCACCGTTGGCAGCAATCCGCTTACCAAATTGTACTATAGTTAAACCGCCCTGATGACCTTCAGGATAAAAATCGTCAAAAACCATAACATTCAGGCTTTGCAATTCATAATAACCTTTGTCATTTATTACTAATTTCATATTTGCCTGACTTATTTGAGCAAATGCAACAGGTAAAAAGTAAAAGGTAAGAAGACAAATAAATATGAAGGGAGCTTTCTTAGGCATGACTAACCTTGTAGGAATTCAAAATTGAAAAAAAAGCAGCCGGTTATTCACCGGCTGCTTTTATAACAGAAAATACTTATGAATTAATTAGACCTGGCTAATTACTTCAAATACATCATTTTCTTAGTCTGAGAGAACTGACCAGCTTGTAAACGATAGAAATAAACACCGCTTGCAAGTCTTGAAGCATCAAAATTAGCTATGTAAGAACCGGATTTCTGGAATCCCTGGAAAACCGTCGCAACTTCCTGACCAAATATATTGTAAACTTTAATACTTACATTTCCACTGGTAGGAATAGAATACTGAATGTTAGTAGTCGGGTTGAACGGATTTGGATAATTCTGGAAGAGTTTAAATGAACTGACTGCTCCGCTTCCATTTTTTGATACGGTTGCGGTTGTAAGTTCATTTCCGCTATTAGCAGACTGTATAAGATGGTAAAGATACAAATGGCCAAGATTAACATACCATACGTTGCTGCGGCCGCTGATATAATTCAAATGATTTATTAAATATCCTTTGTTTGTGTCTGAAATAATGACCTGTGGATGCCACATCAGATGATATATATCTCCTTTTGCAAGGATGGTATCGAAGAGCCCGTTGAGTGATGTCAGGCTTGTATCCCCTCCGCCCCATGATGGAGCGCCAAGTTCAACAGTAGGCAGGAACGGATCAAAATGGTTAGTGTTTACATTCCAGTTAGTGAGCGTAGAATCGCCGTAGATATATATTCGCGGGCTTGTTGTATCAAGGTTTGTATAGATCCGTGCCGCAAGATAACCGGAAGCTCCCAACAAATAATCAATCGTTGGATCATAATCACCGTATGGTGCAATCCAGGTATAAACATATCCTGTTCCGTTATTTGAAAAAAGAGGAGGTAAGACAAGATTTTGTTTAATATCAAGCTCTGATCCCTGCACTTCACTTACCGCATCGGCATAGGGTGTATACGGATGAGTCCGGCTATGCGACGCAGCTTCAACGTACCCCGAATCGACCTCCTGCTGCAAAGCTTTCCATGTTGCGCTTGAACAATTATCCGGCGCCGTTATAATTCCAGCCGTCAGATACAATCCACGGGAGCGGAACATATACATCAAAGGAAAGATATTCGCATAGTTGAAATCCGCCCAATCATCGCTCGTTAAGGTCACGACAGCTTTACGGTCATCATAATACTTGCTAATACCTTGATAAACGAAAGAGATTGAATTGCCGAGACTGTCTTCAATTTCGATAAATAAAGAATCACTTTTACCGTTAAAAGCAGCGGAAACATATGCCCGTTGAGCTGTGTAATCAAACCGGACGTCTTCTATAGCATTAAATAAATCGCCGGAAAGCTTTTCAGGAATTCGAACCCATCTTTCAGATGACTGGTGCTTCTCTATAGCTATTAACCCGCTCAATCCGGATGGAAAATCGAGTTGGTAAGTTACCGGATACGCAAGTCCGTACTGCTGGTGACAATCAGCCCGTGTTACAATAATAAGTTCGTTTTGCGGAGTAACCGTTATTGAAAGCTTGGCATTTTCCTGGGCAAAAAGGAAATACGTAGTGCTCAAGAGAAAGAAGGAAAAGAATATGTATCTAAATTTCATCAAATCATCCTTATATATATAATTTGGCAGTACAAATTGTACTCAGCATTTTACAAAATCAACCGCCTTCTAATATATGTGTATTGTTGAAAGCTGCATTTAATTATTTGATTAATAATAATTTTTTTGTCTGAATGAAAGAACCTGATTGCAAGCGATAGAAATATACTCCGCTCGGCAAATTACTGGCGTCAAATGTCACCAATTTGGATCCTGCATTTTGAAATTCGCTGACAAGAGTTTTGACTTCTCTTCCAAGCGCATCGTAAACCTTTAATGTGACAAAGCTGTTTTTCGGAAGACTGTATCCTATTTCCGTTGCCGGGTTGAATGGGTTCGGATAGTTCTGGTTAAGTGTAAAAGCAGTTGGAACTTCATCGTGATTATCTTCTGTTCCCGTAACAATCTCCGAAAGCAACCGTGTCCAAACGCCTCTTCCGTCAGTTACGGCAATTAGTTTTGTGCCGCCTGTCCCTGTGGGGGAAACGGAAAGAGCAAGAACATTAATGTTTGTTAAGTCGCCGGTATTTACCGCGCTCCAGTTTGCTCCGTTATCGGAGGAAAGAAAGACGCCGCCGTCGGTTCCGGCAAAAAGATTTGTGCTGGAAACGGCAACGGCATTAACATAAGTATTAGTTATTCCTGTATTGACTCCGGTCCAGCTTGTGCCGTTATTTGTCGACAAGAATACGCCGCCGCCGTTAGTCCCGGCAAAAAGATTGTCGCCCATAACTGCAATTGAGTGAACGAAGCCGCCATAAGGCCCATTTGTTTGTACCCACTGTGC
>PLNZ01000315.1 GCA_003142915.1 Ignavibacteriales bacterium
TCACATAAAATATTAAACCGGTTTAAAATAAAAAGCCCAATGATCGGGCGACCATCGGGACTTAGTTCTTTTTGCTCAAAAGGCAGGGGAGAACCTTTTGAAAGAACCGATATGAATTTAGTCGATAGAATAAAATTATGCAAGTAATACTTTTATTTTAGAAGGACACTGTGATATACACAACAACTTTTTAGCGATAATTGCCGAATGATTATATCAATTTCCAATTTTTATATTATAAGCTTTTTCTCATTCAAACTTCAGAAACATTTGTTAAATTGTCCCAGCTAAAGACCGGAAGAGATTTCAATCAATTCGGTAAGTGAAAATCTAAAAAATAGGCCTAATCGTCATCCTTTTTTTCATCTTTTACTCTTACAAATGCACTATGAACAGGAGCAGGCATAGGTGTATTTTCTCCCTTTATAGCTTTCCATAAAATTTCGTTGAACTCATCTTCCGGGACAGCATCTTCTTTCGTAAAATTAAGATGGCTGCATTTTTCCGCGCCATAAGAATCCGCCGTATTTCTTTCGCTTATGTCTATTTCAGGCTGAATTACTTTGAACGAATTTAAATCAGCGCTTTCTGTAATCGAAAATAATATCGGAGTTGCAGATAAATCGAATTGAGTCATTGGCGGCAAGCCTAAAGTTAATTCTATTGTCTTCAAAACGCTGGAAGTAGAATACATTGTATGATCTACAAAATGCCGTTTAATATAAGGACTGATAACCAGCAATGTTGACCGGTGCGCATCTATATGGTCATAGCCATTTTGCGCATCATCTTCCAAAATAAAGATAATGGAATTATTCCAATATTTACTCCCGGAAATTTTTTGTACAACAAGACCAACCGCATAATCATTGCTTGCAACGTAAGCCTTCGGAGTTAAAGCGCCTACCCTGGTTCCAAATGTATGATCATTCGGAAGGCGCATAATAGTAAAATCGGGCAGCGAATCGCCTTGTACGTATTCATCAAACTCTTTTTCCCATTGCTTATAACGATAGACATCGCTGATATTCAAATCCCAGCCGGGATAAATATGGCTTGTGTATATGTCTAAATCTGCATCTGCACCGACATATTTTGTATTATTATTAGTTGATATTTCGTCTGTAAACTCCCCATAGTTTCTCATGCTAAGATGATGATTTAGGACGTTATTCCAAATATATCCGGAGGAAGGCGCATCGATCGGAGAACCGCCTTCAAAATTATATTTTTGTCCGCGCCCGCCGTAATTCACCGGATAAAGTTTTTCAACATAATCAGTTGCATAAGCTGCTGTCGACCAATTATGCCCGCTTGCACTAACTTCAGCGTCGTCATAAAAATTATCGTAAAGAGTAAATTCTTCTGTCAGTTTATGTTGATTTGGTGTAACTTTTTTTGGGAAAAAGCAAAGTGTGCTGTCACCATTCCCTTCCGCTAAATCTCCAAATACCTGGTCATAAGTTCTATTTTCTTTAATAATATAAAAGACATGTTTGATTTTATCACTTCGAATTAAATTGTGTCTATCCGGGATTACTTTTTGAATTCCGACCCAATTTTTTCCCTTTGAAATGTACGGTGTATTTTCATAAACCTGCTCACTGTATTTTGCAAGGATTTCATTTGAAGGAAATTTTATAACCGAAACAGTTCCCTGAAATAGTGTCCCTATATATTGTTTTTGGGAATTTGGGAATGAACTTAGCCCCTTACCGTTAGCCACTAGAATTTCCTTTGTCTGGTAAATAAATTTCACAGCAGTTGGGTACCATCCCACAGGAATAAACCCAAGACTTTTTGATTTATTCTTTTGATTAATATTGAATAACGCTATGTAATTATTATTTGCATTTGCCACCATCAAAACTGATTCATCTCCATTAAAACAAAGTGCATTCGGGGTACTGCCGGGCGGTGCATCAACAGTTAAAGAAGAGTTTAATTTTTCTACCTCCTTCTTTAATCTTAGGTCAATAACCGAAGTAAAATTATTATTAGCATCTGCAACAAACAAGCGTGAATTATCTTTGGTTATAATAAGCTGGCAAGGGTGATCACCAACTTTTATTTCATCAGCAATTTTGCAATCATTCAAATTAATTTCAGCTATTTCAGATTTTCCCCAAATGGAAACATAAGCAAAGGTTCCGGAACGATTTGCCTTTACATCATAGCATTCACCTTCAAATTTTATTGTGTTAATAACTTTTTTTGAAATTATATCGCAGATATAAAGAGATTTCGACTCCTTAGAAACGACCAACAGATAATTTTGCGATGGTGCAAAATCGATTCCGGTTATAGAGATATTTTCTTTTGGATATTTAGCTCCAAGAATTATAGAATCCTTAAGTGTAAGCCTGCCTAAGCTAAAATTATAAATATAAACCAGATTATTATTTCCACCGGAAACGAACAACCTGGAATCGTTATCATTGAATACTAAGCCGTACCAGGCATTACTTAGAATAACTCTCTGGACTTCTTTTACATTTTTCAAGTCGATTACTGATAAAGAGTTTTCACCCATCCCGCTATTAGAGGTAATAGCGTATCTTCCGTTTTTCGTTACCACAATATTAAGAGGAAGGGGGCCGACACTAACCTGCTTTCCTGCCGGCGTAAGTTTCCAGCCATTATGCAGCAGTGTATAAGTATCATATTTGCCAGGAAGCGTACTGTCTTGTGCAAAAACAATTGAGTGCGAGAAACTCAAAAGCAATAGAAGAAAATATAATCCAGTTATGCATTTCATTTTATTCACACAACAAATAATTAAATGATATTACGTAAAAGATGTTTAAAGATGCCCCGCTATTACCTACCGGCAGGCAGATTTATATCAGGGGCTATTAACTGAAAAATATATCTGGCTTTAGCCAAAAAACGAACCTCCTATTGGACTAAAGTCCAAAATTATAGGATGCTTTGCTATACCCCGACTTAAAAGTCGG
>PLNZ01000256.1 GCA_003142915.1 Ignavibacteriales bacterium
GCTCAAAATATGAGGCAAAATTCTACAGCTTCTTTGTTTTCAGATAATAAAGCAAATTTGAAAGGAGATGCAATAACTATTATTGTACTTGAATCTACTAGTGCCTCTAATAATGCAGCAACAACAGCAGGAAGGAAAAGTGACTTAAGCCTGAATCTCTCAACAACTACCAATACCCCAGCGGGAGGAACTGCAACGGGATTGGGCTTGCAAACAGGGAATGATTTTAACGGCCAAGGTTCAACTCAAACAACAGGAAATATTCAAACGAAAATCAGTGCTTCGGTAGACTCTGTCTTGGCTAATGGAAATATGCTGATTAGTGGAAATAAAAAAATAATTATTAACGGTGAAGAACAAGTCATTCATATTAAAGGGGTAGTTCGTCCTTCGGACATTATGGCAGATAATTCAGTCTTATCATACAATATTTCTGATGCGGATATTTCATTTGATGGTAATGGTATTATTCAAAATGCCCAGAAACCGGGTTGGTTAACAAAATTCTTTCATGGGTTGTTTTAGAGGTAGTTATTATAAAGGGACAAAAATGAAAAAAATATTTATTCTTTGGCTTTTGATAATGGGGTTGATTAATGTTTCATTTTACTCTCAACGGCTTAAAGATGTTGCATATATAAGTGGTAGAAGTTCCGAACAAATTATCGGTTATGGATTAGTTGTCGGTTTGGCAGGATCGGGTGATAGTTATCGTTCAACATTTACAATCCAATCTGTAACCAGTATGTTAAAACGGTTTGGAATTACAGTACCGCAAACTGATCTATATATAAAAAATGTTGCCGCAGTAATTGTAACTGCAACTCTTAATGCAGATTTAAAAACAGGCGCTGAATTTGACGTTACAGTTTCTTCGTTAGGCGATGCAACAAGTTTGCAGGGAGGCACATTATTAATGACCCCTTTATCCGGAATTAATGGAAGAGTTTANNAATACGGCATCAGGAGGCAGAGCATCCAGAAATCATACTTTGGCAGGAAGAATACCTAGAGGGGGTACGCTAAAAGAATCTATCAGCCTTCCTCAAGAATCAAATAGTGAAATTTCCGTATTTCTGAAAGAGCCTGATATAACCACATCGCAAAATATTACTACAGCTATTAATCAAAAATTTGGCAACCCAATTTCCAAGGCAGTTGATGCTGCGGAAATTAAAATACAGATTCCACAGGATCGCCAGACTAATTTAATCTCGTTTCTATCAGAAGTTGAAAATATTCCTNNTGTAAAAATTCTGCCTGTAACAATTACTCATGGTAGTTTAAATATTTCTATCCGTTCTTATCCGATAATTTCTCAGCCAAATCCTTATTCTCAGGGGAAAACAACAACATTCAATAATTTGGTGCCTTATGTTTCTCAAGATTCAACAAAAACAGTAGCAATCGAAGGGGCAAGCAATGTTCAACAGGTTGCAGCTGCTCTGAATTCATTAAAAGTTACTCCACGTGATGTAATTGCAATATTTCAGGCATTAAAAGAAGCTGGTGCATTAATGGCAGAACTAATAATAATGTAACTATGGATAATCTTACATTAAAAATAGACGAAACACAAAATCATTTATCTCAAATGAGCTGAACTAGTTCAAACTATGACAATAGCGAAAAAGGTAAAATTGCTTCCGCCGCTAAACAGTTTGAGAGTTTGCTTACTTCAATGATGCTGAAAAGTATGAACAAAACTACAAGTGGTATTTCAGACACAGAAGACGGTTATGGCGGCGATATGTTCGATACAATGTTTGAGCAACAAATAGGTTCTTACATTTCTGAATCTAAAAGTCTTGGGATTGCTGAGGTTTTATATAAGAAAATTACCGGCGAAGAAATGACTCCCGAAATGCGCAGTAAAATATCTACTAAAATAAATGTAAGTAATACCGGCAGCACAAATACTGGAACCGATGCTACATCAGTAACTCCAAGTGATGAATCATTAAATAGATTAAATAATTACGAATCACAAATAAATGAAGCATCTGATTCATTCGGGGTTGATAAGAATATTATTAAATCCATTATCATGACGGAATCTGCAGGGAATAAAAATGCTGTTTCCAGTGCAAAAGCAAAAGGTTTGATGCAATTAATGGATTCGACGGCAACCGATATGGGTGTTAAAAATTCCTTTAATCCAAGGGAAAATATACTTGGCGGCACTAAATATTTTGCTCAAATGCTTCGACAATATAATGGTGATACGAAATTAGCGTTGGCGGCTTATAATGCAGGTCCGAAGAATGTTGATAAATATAATGGAGTACCTCCATTTGATGAAACGAAAAATTATATTAATAAAGTTTTAAGTTATTTTAATCATTTTAACGAGGCTGAATTATGAACTCACAGGTACTAATTGCTTCTCTGAAAGCACAGGAAGTTAACCTCGATTTATTAATTGAGGCGCTCGAAGAACAGAAATATGCAATTATACGGAATGACTTNNAAGCGATTATTAATGAACAGAAAATTTTGAAAAACATTAATAGGGAAGAAACTTCTATTTTGAACGTAATTAAAGAAATTGCTCAACAATTGTCGCTTGATTTAAAAGTTTATTCAATTAATAATCTTATTCTCCATGGTAAATCCTATTTAGGGAAGGAATTAAATGAACTTGAAAAGGTTCGTGCCTCGGTTCGTGTAAAAGTATTTAAAACTTCAAACATTAATTTGCAATTAAAAGATGTAATTGAGTTTTCCAGGAATCTTATGAAAGAAACAATGATGATTATTGCCGGACAAAATAAACATGCACTAGTGAATAAGAGAGTATGAAATGAGTATAGGAAATTTACTTGACGTTGCTTCGCGTGCCATGTCTGTTTATCAAGATGCAATTTCTGTTACCGGGCAGAATATAACTAATGCAAATAATACAGATTATTCCAGACAGAATGTTATTCTTGCTTCCGATGTTACAGCAGGAGGGCAGGGAGATGGTGTAAAAATCGCGGATATTCAAAGAGTCAGAAATACTTTGATCGATACTCAGGTTCAAAACTATACATCAGTGCTTTCCGATGCTACTAAAAAATCAGACACACTTCAGCAAATTGAATCAGTTCTAGACGAACCTTCAACAGATGGTTTATCAACATATTTCACTAATTTCTTTAATTCGTTCAGCCAATTAACAGCTACTCCGAATTCAACATCATTGAGACTTGCTGTCACTCAACAAGCTCAGCAATTATCTGATCGATTCAAACAAGTCTTTGATGGTATCTCAACTGTTCAAAGTTCATTACAGACTGATGCAAATACAGACGTTAGTTCAATTAACAGTTATTTAAAGGATATTTGTCAGTACAATA
>PLNZ01000270.1 GCA_003142915.1 Ignavibacteriales bacterium
CAGGTAGGATGATTCCCCACACAGACAATTGCAATATCAGCATCCTTCGCAATCTTAAAAGAAATGCTGTCTGAGATGTTTTTTACATATTTTACTACAACAGCATTTCCAACTTTGTTTTTAATTCCTTCCAACGGAGATATTGTATATGGCGGTGTACCGCTATACCAATCCAAAAGGACTTCATCTGCAAGAGAGCCGATTACCGCAATGGATTTTAATTTATTCCTGTCGAGAGGAAGAATATTCTTGGAATTCTTTAGAAGGACAACGGTTTTCCGTGTTACTTCTCTTACGGCAGTCCGGTTCTTTTCCGTTGACCAAGGATCTGTTGTATCGCTTATCCCGATTTTACTGTAAGGTACCTTTTCAGGCGGGTCAAGCAGACCAAGTTTTATCATAACCCTGAAGTTACCTTTAATAACATTGTCAATTTCAGCTTCAGTCAAAGAACCATTTGCAAGTGCGCTTGTAACGCTACCTGAATACCTATCCAGAAACTGGGATATACCTGCTTTAATACATCCGGCAGCGGCAATACTGCTATCCTTGTAGTACTTATGAGCGGTTAAAAGTAAATGGAAAGCCCCGCCGTCGGTACAAATTATTCCATTCTGACCCCCCTCATTTACGGTAATATCTTTTAGAATAGGATTTACAGTCATTGGAATGCCATTATAAGCATTATAAGAAGCCATATAAGCGCGCGAACCGCCTTCAACAACGCCTTTGTAGAAAGGATAAGAATAGTACTCGCGTAAAAGCCTTTCATCAAAATTGGAAGAAGTGCTGTCACGCCCATTTTCATTGCTATTAGCAAGGAAGTGTTTCATCAGCGAAGCCGTCCGCCAATATACAGGGTCGTCACCCTGCAAACCTTTGACAAAAGCAACTACCATTTCTCCATTGAACCAGGCGTCTTCGCCGTAACATTCTTCCGTCCTGCCCCAGCGGGGATCCCTTCCGATATCAGCATTAGGAGCTCTTACTACAAGCCCGCCCTTTTTGTATTTTGGCGACTGAAAGATATAGCGTACTTCATAACTTTCAATTGATGCAGCTTGCTTTAGGACTTCAGGATCCCATGATTCTGCCAATCCTATAGCCTGCGGGAAAATAGTTGTTGTAATGGGATCTCTTTTCCCCCAGTTACTGGGACCGCCTCTTGCTAAACCATGAAGCCCTTCTACATGATTACATCCTTTAATACTCAAGCGAGGTACACTTGGATTAGTACTAAGGCAAGCTACTTTTTCATCCGGTGTTAATAATGAAATAATATTTTTAACCCTTTCTTCAACCGGAAGATTTGGATTTTGAAACGGGTATTGCTGAGCTGATAAGGCTGCGCAAATACACAGCCATATAAATATTAGAATACTAAATATTGTCCGCATTTGTCTTTTCATTTTCTTCCTCGTTCTAAAGTAATATTGAAAGTGATTTAGTTATAGTGACAGGTACCCATAGGGGCAAGCGACCTATCACAATAACTATTTATGAGCAATAATTTCTTTTAATAACGGGTCTATTTTCCCTAATTCTTCTTTTAATAATTCCCTAACCTCTAAACGTGCATTGCCGAGTTTTATGCCGGTTGTTTCATTATTATAAGTAAGTGTAGAGACGAACCTCCCTGTCTTTTCAAAACAAATTTTACTAAGACGCGATATTTCCTTATGAGTTTTGTTTTTGTCGTCATATTGCGGTAAAGATATTTCCAAAATTTTCTTATGAATATCCCTGTGTCCAAACAATCCTGTAGATTGAAAATCTTTTATTGATTCATTTGCAAAATTAGAATTAAGAAACGCTGTTAAATAAGCGGCTTCCTCTTTGATGTTTGTCGAATACCAATATGTTTTGCTTTCCATAATAAACGGTAAATCAATTTTAGTTCTATCAACAATTACGGCATTTGCATCTTTTGCAGAGGCAGTATAGAGAACAAGATATTTTTTAGACAGGTTTTGGTCGGTTATCTTGCTTTGCCAATTAAGCCACTGTAAATATGTAATATTTTTGCTCTTCTCTGTTTTATCTTTATCCCAAAATTCTTCAACTTTCTGAAACCATCCTGCACTGGCAAGAAGACCTCTTTCCCTAATTGCTTTCCAATCTAAAAGAGACAGATTGTTATTATCATCAATAACAACAGGTAAATGAACAAATACCGGGTTTACTAAAGCAAAGGGTAAAATATTTTTTGAGATTGCAGTTCTAAATAAAAAGCAGCTATTAATTTGCATTTTCAAATCAATATCAGCCCAAGGCTGTTTTGCTTCCTTTTTAATTTTTTGATCTGTCTGAACATAAAGTATTCTATCGGCAAAATCTTCCGGCTTATCCTGCAGCAGTTCAACAAAATAAAGATTTCGCGGCACTATTGTTGCACCCTGCTTAAATTTTTCAAGATAAAAATTACCCTCGGAAGAAAAATCGATTTTATGAATTGAAAATGAGGAACGCTTGCCGAGCCTGGAATAAAACCAATTTACTTTTTTAAATTCCAAATAATTCTCAGCTTCTGCTAAATTTACATTATAAGCAGGCAGCTTACCGCTAAAAATATAGCCTCTTAATTTACCGTCTTCATAAAGCAAAGAAGATTTACCCTTCTCTATATGGATAATCTTTCTTTCAGCAAAAACCACACAGGATGTAATTCTAAAAAGCGGGGCTACATCTTTTAAGTCCCAAATTTGTTTAATTCTAAATCCTTGAGCAGAACCGTTGCGGGTATTTTCATGATGATCGGCGGAAATAAAACCTCTTGGAAGCACAAAAGCAATTATACCTTCTTTTTTTAAGAAATTTGTTGAACAATATGACAGGAAAATTGCCGCAAGTTCAAGATGTGTGATACTGTCATGTTTCGGGACAAGGTTGTATGTCTTAGCTATATTGAACAATTGTGTTTGATATGCTTCATTATTCATATCCCTATATGGCAGCCAGGGAGGATTGCCTATTACGAAATCAAACTGTCCCCTCATAAAAAACGGTTTATAAGAATTTTGAAGTATAAAGCTCCAGATACTATTTTGCTTATTCTCAATTGCTTCTTTAAGAGCTAAATATATCCTGTGTAAACTGTCAATTATATTATTAGAAACCCTATAATTTTTAAATTCATTTGAAAGCCCTTCGCCAAACTTCTTTTCCGTCAAACTTATTTTGTGCTTATCCATTAAAGCAAGTTTTTCACAATAAACAATTGATTCATCATAAAAAGTATCATTATTCCACATTTCATTAGTGATATGATATATTTTCTTAT
>PLNZ01000062.1 GCA_003142915.1 Ignavibacteriales bacterium
ATATAATATGGGAAACGCGAAGAGCAGCCGATGCCGGATACCCAGACCATATTTTCTTTCCTGATATTTAAATCAGGAGCTGTCCTCTGAAACTGTGCAAGGATTGAATAATCACCGCATCCGGGGCACCATCTTACATCCTGTGATGATGCAAAATCCTTTGATGTATATTTTATTTCTCCGGATGTCTGAACTTCCGGGTTATTTTCGGAATTATTCATAGATTGTTCTTTCATTTTAATTCTCCTAAAACAGATTCGATCTTATTTATTATTTCTGAAATTTTAAATGGAATACCCTGAATTTTAGTTAACGAATCAACCTTTACCAGGTAATCGCTTTTAAGAAATCTTGCCAGTTGGCCCATGTTTAATTCAGGACAAATTATTCTTTTATATTTTTTTAGTATCTCACCGGTATTTTTTGGGAAAGGATTCAAATATTTAAAGTGTGCATGCGCCACCTTTAATCCCTGGCTGCGCACTTTTGCAACAGATTCGGTAATTGCTCCGTAAGTTCCTCCCCACCCTACTATAAGAACATCAGCGTCCTTGTCTCCGACTACTTCAAGCTCCGGTATATCATTCTCAATATTCTTTACTTTCTGAGCCCTTATTCTAACCATGAATTCATGGTTTTCCGGATCATAGTTTACATCTCCGGATATATTGGATTTTTCCAATCCACCTATCCGGTGTTCAAGGCCTGGAGTTCCGGGGATTGCCCATGGACGAGCAAGATTTTCATCTCTAAGGTATGGCTTAAAGCCTTCTTTTTGCGTTCTGAATTTTACGTTAATCACAGGAATAGAATCCGGTTCGGGAATGAGCCACGGTTCTGAACCGTTAGCAATGTATCCGTCTGAAAGCAACATTACCGGAACCATATACTTTGTTGAAATTCTTGCAGCTTCAATCGCCATTGCAAAACAATCGGCAGGGGTAGAAACTGCAAGCACTACTACCGGAGATTCACCATTTCGCCCAATTATTGCCTGCTGCAAATCCGATTGTTCAGTCTTTGTGGGTAATCCTGTGCTTGGGCCTCCTCTTTGTACGTTAATAATAATTAACGGCAATTCCGTCATTACAGCAAGGCCAATTGCTTCTGACTTTAATGCAACACCAGGCCCGCTGGTAGTTGTAATAGCAAGCGCGCCGGAAAAAGAAGCTCCTATTGCAGCGCATACTGCCCCAATTTCATCTTCTGCCTGGAATGTTCTTACATCAAAGTTTTTATATTTACTTAATTCATGCAGAATATCGGACGCAGGCGTAATAGGATAAGAGCCGAGGAATAACGGCAATCCGCTTTTTACAGATGCTGCTATAAATCCAAGCGCCAGAGCTTCGTTACCCGAAATATTCCTATAAATTCCCTTTGGCAGTTTTGCCGGTTCCACCTGGTACCTTGTAGTGAACAATTCCGTATTTTCGCCATAATAATATCCTGCCATTAATGCCTTCTCATTGGCTGCCGCAATCAGAGGTTTATTCTTGAATTTATTTTTTATCCACTTAATTGTCGGTTCAATCGGGCGGCTGTAGAGCCAATACATTATCCCTAAAGAAAAAAAATTTTTGCAGCGTGATATTTCTTTCTGAGACAGCCCGGAATTTTCCAATGCAGTACCCGTCAATTGAGTTAAAGGAACCTGCACAACATTGTATCCTTCAAGTTCTTCATCTTCAAGCGGGTTATTTGCATATCCAGCAAGTTTAAGATTTTTACTATCAAATGAATTCATATTTACGATTATTGTTGCACCGTGTTTCAGATCTTTTAAATTAGTTTTCAATGCGGCAGGATTCATGGCAACTAAAACATCCGGAGAATCGCCGGGAGTTTGAATATCGCTGTTGCTGAAGTGTAATTGAAATCCGCTGACGCCGTAAGTTGTTCCGGCAGGTGCACGAATTTCCGCAGGGTAATCCGGTAAAGTACTTAAATCATTCCCAACAAGCGCTGTAGTATCTGTAAACTGCGATCCTGTAAGCTGCATTCCGTCGCCGGAATCACCTGCAAATCTTACAGTTACTTCATTGAGTTCCAATACTTCTTTAGTCATAAAATATTTTACACCTCAAATAATTTTTAATATGTTATTCAAAAAAATGACCACCCCATGAGTATATAGTTGTCAAAAAAGTATCTGTTTTTGTCATTCCCGTGTCACATAATAAATTCGGATAAAACAGTAATCTAATACTTTTAAAGTGTAAAAGATTCCCAATCCGACCGGGGCAGATTAGATTCGAGAGTATGACAATAGAGTTACCTTTACTTTTCAGACAACCTCTTAATGGGTGGTCAAAAACTTTAATTAGTTCAGGATTCACAAGGAAATCATTATTGCTTATGAGAAAGTTCTTTTTATAGAATATCCACAATTGGCAGTTAAATCAGCGAGTAAAAACTAATTTAATTTTACAAATAAAAAGATAAGATAGATCACAAGGATAAGAATTAATTTACAGTCCAGGTATTCGCGTCAAACAAAACTTTTTCTAAATCACCTTCGCCCTTTTTCTTCGTAACGTTAGCAATCTGTTCTTCAACATCTCCGTCGTAGGTTGATTTAAATACCTGTCTGAAAACTCCAATAGGAGTAGGCATTGAAGGGTCATCAGTCATATAAGCAAGCATAGTGGCGATTATACGGCTGTCGCTGAATTCATCATGAACAATGATATCTTCAACTCTGTGTTTGCCGGGTCCCACGTCAACAACAACAGGCTTATTTCCATCCATTATAATGCCTTTATCTTTATTTACACCAAATAACATAGGTTTGCCGTGTTCAACATAAAGGACGTTATCATCTCTTGTCTTTTTATCGGTTAATTTATCGAAAGCGCCGTCATTATAAATCACACAGTTTTGAAAAATTTCAAGGAACGCAATTCCTTTATGTTCTGCGGCTCTTTTAATCATAGCCTGAAGATGTTTTGCGTCGCCGTCTATCGCTCTTGCGACAAAAGTAGCATTAGCACCAAGAGCAAGAGGAATAGGATTAAAAGGATAATCAACACTTCCATAAGGAGATGTTTTGGTTTTCTTCCCTTTTTCCGATGTAGGCGAATACTGTCCTTTTGTTAACCCGTAAATTCTATTGTTGAAGAGAAGGATTTTAAGGTCAACATTTTTTCTGCAGGCATGAATAAAATGATTTCCGCCAATGCTTAGTAAATCGCCATCACCCGCAGCAACCCATACGGAGAGATCCGGCCGGCTTATTTTTACACCGGTTGCTATTGCAGGCGCCCTTCCGTGAATAGTGTGGAAGCCGTAAGTATTCATATAATAAGGGAAACGTGAAGAACAGCCGATACCGGAAATCCATACAATATTTTCTTTTTTTATTCCTGCCAAATCGGGAAATGACCTTTGTACCTGGGCAAGAATAGAATAATCACCGCATCCGGGACACCATCTAACATCTTCGCTGCTTGCAAAATCTTTAGCCGATAATTTCACGCCATTGACATCGTTTTCTTTATCCGGCTGATTTATCTTAATATCTGTCATTGCCTTTTCCTCCAAGTAATTCTTTTATCTTTCCTTCTATTTCGGATACCCTGAATGGTAAACCCCTAACTACATTAAATTGTTCAACCGGCACGAGAAATTCACTTCTGATTATTTTTGCCAATTGTCCAAGGTTTATTTCAGGAATTAAAATTTTCTTAAAACCCGAGAGGACTTTTCCTGTATTAGCAGGGAAAGGATTAAGATATTTCAAGTGTGCCTGTGAGACTTTATAACCTGCTACTCTTGCTTTTATAACAGCCTCAGTTATTGCACCATAAGTTCCGCCCCAGCCAAGTATAAGCAGTTCACCGTTTGGTTCGCCATCCAATTGAAGATCCGGAATATCCTTCGCAATATTTTTTACTTTTTTATCTCTTATCTTTACCATTAAATCATGATTATCGCCATCATAACTAACCATGCCGGAAATATTTGCTTTTTCCAAGCCGCCGATTCTATGCTCCAAACCCGGTGTGCCCGGCTTAACCCATGGCCGTGATAAATTTTCATCTCTTAAATATGGAGCAAACCCTTCTTTATCAGTTGTGAATTTAACGGGTATTCTTGGTAGTTCGCTTACGTGCGGTATTTTCCATGGTTCCGAACCATTACCAAGATAACCGTCCGTTAAAAGAATGACAGGCGTCATATATTTAATAGCGATCCTTGCTGCTTCAAGAGCCATATAGAAACAATCGCTTGGAGTAGCGGCGGCAATAACCGGAACCGGTGACTCCCCGTTTCTTCCATAAACTGCCTGTAATAAATCTGCCTGCTCAGTTTTTGTTGGAAGCCCTGTACTTGGTCCGCCTCTTTGAACATCAACTATAACGATGGGCAGCTCTGTTATAACCGCCAAACCTATAGCTTCAGTCTTTAAAGCAAGACCGGGACCGCTTGTGGTTGTTAATGCAAGATTACCTGCATAGGCAGCGCCAATAGCTGAAGTAATACCTGCAATTTCATCTTCTGCCTGAAATGTTTTTACACCAAAATCTTTATAATAACTTAGGTACTGCAGAATTTCAGAAGCAGGGGTGATAGGATATGAACCGAGGAAAAGCGGCAGCCCGCTTTTTACCGATGCAGCTAAAAATCCAAGTGCAGTCGCTTCGTTTCCTGATATGCTTCTATAAGTACCTTTTGGAAGTTTAGCAGGTTCAACTTCGTAACGTATGGAGAATAATTCAGTATTTTCACCGTAATTATACCCCGCTAAAAGGGCTTTTTCGTTTGCTTCTATAAATTGAGGTTTATTTTTAAATTTTTCTCTAATCCAATTTTGTGTCTGTTCCAATGGCCTGTCAAAAAGCCAATACATTAAGCCGAGTGCGTAAAAGTTTTTGCATCTTGAAATTTCTTTTTGCGATAAAGAAGTTCCTTCAAGAGCTTTTGTTGTGAGATGAGTAATAGGTACGGGATAAACCTCGAATCCTTCAAGGCTTTTATCTTCCAATGGATTAAAATCATACTTAGCTAACTGAAGATTTTTTTTATCAAAAGAATCCGTATTAGCAATTATTATTGCCCCGGGTTTTAATTCACCGATATTCTTTTTTATAGCGGCTGGATTCATTGCAACAAGAACATCGGGCCTATCGCCGGGAGTATAAATATCGCTGCTGCTGAAATGAAGCTGAAATCCGCTTACACCATAAACGGTACCCTGGGGAGCCCTGATTTCTGCAGGATAATCGGGAAGGGTTTTTAAATCATTACCAAAAATCGCAGTGGTTTCGCTAAACTGACTACCGGTCAATTGCATTCCATCACCGGAATCACCGGCAAACCTAACCGTTATTTCGGTAACATTCCGGACTTCTTTTTCTTTGATCATTATTTTATCTTATTAATTAGAAATTAAAACGCCAGAATAAACTTCCCATAAACCGTGCCATTTTATGTAATAGTTTCTTCATTCTTATTCTCAATATTATATCAAATAATGTTTATTTCCTATACAAAGTGTTATTAGTGTTCTCATATATAGGAAACAGTACTTTTTGAATATGAAAAGAAGGGAAAATATTTTGGGATTGCCATCCCTTTGGGAGAATATTTTTAATTCACCTCTTCAAGTATCTTCAGAAACTCATGTGCATCAATATAGCCTGTGATTCTATTCACTTCTTTACCTTTTGAATCGATTATAAGAACAGTAGGAACTCCTGCAATGTTATACTTATTTCTTAAAGCTTCAACTTCCGCGGAAAGCGACTTCGTCATATCAGCTTTAAATACTTTAAAACTTTTTGCCGCGGAAATTACTTTCGGATCCGTAAATGTAGAAGCATCCAATTCTTTACATGGAATGCACCAATCGGCATAAAAATCTATAATCATTCCCCTACTTCCATTTAAGCCTGCAGGTATGACATTCTCATTGTAAGGTTTCCATTCTATTTCATTTTTACCGGAAGGTATCAAAGTATAAACTGCAAGAGCAAGAATTAGAACTGCAAATGCTATCTTAAATATTTTAAATCCTTTTAACTTATCTGCAATCCTTTCAAACACTAAAATATAGAAAGCTGTAATTATCATAAAAGACGGAAGTATATAAGCGGAAATATTTTTAGGCAGCAGAGGCAGAATAAAGTATAATGCCATACCGATAAGAATAAATCCGAATATATGTTTAATCGATTCCATCCAGACACCGGCGCGCGGCAGATTTTTTATCTTGCCTGAAAAGACCGCAAGAATTAAATAAGGCAGACCCAAGCCCAGAGCAAGAACAAAAAACATTAAGAAACCGAAATACGGGTCAGCTTTTGCTGCAACATAAGTTAACAGACCGAGTACAAAAGGGCCGATACATGGTGCGGCTACAATTCCCATTGTTAATCCCATAAAGAAAGCGCCGTAATACCCGCTTTTGGCTCCTCCTGCTTTAGCGACCAAAGAATTTGGAAGCTGCAATTCATACACGCCGAACATACTTAGAGAAAGTACAACAAAAACTAAAGCAATAGATACTATAACAATTGGATTCTGAAGAAGCGAACCAAACAATGCGCCGCTTAATGCGGTGACAACACCGATAACCGAATAAGTTACAGCCATACCTATAACAAAGAATGAGCCCATAAGAAAAAGCTTTTTCGTGCTGCCCTCGCTTTGCCCGCCGAAGTATCCTATTGTAATTGGAATAAGCGGATAAACACATGGAGTAAGATTTAATGCAAGTCCCCCTATGAAAACAAGAATTAAACTTAAAAGAAGTCCCGAATGTTCAAGCATCTCCTGTAAAGATGAATTGCCTGCTGAAACAGCGCTTCGATTGTCAGCCTGATTAACCTGCGGCTTTGAATCACCAACATCAACACTCTTAATAATGTGTTGATTGATGCTGGCTTTAGCAGCCGGACGGGCAGCAACCTCAACTTCAATAGTATCTTTTACTTTGTCAGGAGGCAGACAAGTTTTATTATTGCATGATTGGTATTCAAGAACAACAACTACCTTGTATTTGCCGGGAATTAAACTTTTAGAAGCCTCAAGAAGTCCATAAATGTCTATATCTCCGGAAAAAACCGATAACGAATTGTCTTCAAAATCTAATTTAATATCTTTTGCTATGGG
>PLNZ01000263.1 GCA_003142915.1 Ignavibacteriales bacterium
CTTGACAATTATGAAGAAAAGCTAAAAGAACATTTAGAAGCAGGTTCCAATTAGCAAAAACTAAGTGATTAAAATGCTTAAATTATGAGCACATTATAACTCAATTTCCTCTCCATACTCCATAACTTTACATTTTTTACCGATGGCTTCAAGCTTCTTTTTAAATTCATACGGGTTAACCCGGATTTCAGGGAATGTATTATAGTGCATTGGAATAGCTATAGCGGGATTTACAAACTCAACCGCTCTAACGGCATCGGGAATTCCCATTGTATAATTATCACCAATCGGGAGAAGCATATAATCTATTTTGTTCAGTTCGCCTATTAACTTCATATCGTAAAATAAACCTGTATCACCTGTATGATAAATATTCTTCCCGCAAATGGAAAGGATAATACCGGCAGGCTCACCTGCATACTGGTCATCCGGCGTTTTTGAACCGTAGTGGGCTATTGTAAACTTTATACGTCCGAAATCGAAATTATAGCCGCCCCCGATATGCATATTATGGGCAATACAGCCTTTTGCAATAAGATAATCGGCAAGCTCATGAACACATATAATTGTAGAATTGCACCTATGCCCTATTTTTACCGTGTCGCCGAGATGATCACCATGGGCATGACTTAAAATAATATAATCTGCATTTACATCGTCTGATTTTACGGGAGAGGTAGGATTATCATCCAAAAAAGGATCAATCAAAATTATTTTACCGTCGTCTGTAGTTATTTGAAACGCCGCGTGAGAAAAATATTTTAATTTCATATTTACTTCCTGCACTTATAATAACATTTTACTAAAATCTTTTAATTCCTTACTGTGAGTAAATTTCATAAGCTCCAATGTAAGTGAGTCCTTAAACCGGTTGTTTTTCACCTCTATCTTTTTAAGAAAAGAATTAGTTTTAGAATCTATTTTGCCGTTGTCAATATTTCTAATGTTTTCTGCAAGAATATCAAGGTCTCTTTTAGTACCGGTCATATCCTGTAAATGTTCAATTATCTGATAGAAAGCAATAAATTTATTTTTATCAAAGCACGAGATAAATATCTCCATATTGTATCTTAAACGCCTTAAAGCAATCCTGATTTCATGAAGATTTTCAGGAGTCTCTTCTTCAAAAAAAAATTTTATTGACAATGTTACACTTTGTAGTCTTTGCTGCAATGTTAATCTTGCCGATATTTTCAAAGATTTATCTGCAGATAGTCCTATAATTTCCCATTTACGATTTTTAGGCATTTTTTTAACAACCCAAACCTTAATCTTTCACCCCGCCAGCCAGATGTGTAAGCCGAACTAGCAGTCTCAAAGGGACAGAGGGAGAAAGGTTTATGTGAATTAATAAATATTTCAAAAAAAATATATACTAAAAATGTTTTGCTTGTTCTATATCATGCCTTTGACATTCTGCTATATTTTTTCTTTTTGTTATTACAAATATTTCATCCCGCTGGGATTAAAAATTCTAAGTTCCGATAGGAACGAAATATTTATAGAATAATAGACAATGGAAAGAATTTTAAGTCCCAGTAATGACGAAATATAAGACCTTCATAATATTCTAAAATTACAATAATTGTACAAACTCTGATTAAAATACATAGTTGTTATGTTTACGCCTATGCAATCGCTATAGAGACGGAAGAGGTTAAATTTATCTGAGCAATACTTTTATAAAACCTATTATAGCTTGCATTGACTTCATTTTGCTTTTTTCATTCGCATAGATAGTTGGAACAGGAATAAAATTTATTTTATAATCTCTTTCTGCTGCCTTTACCAGCATATCACTTTCTGCTTCAAACCCGGTGTACGAAGGAAGTATATCTTTTAAAATATTTGTTCTATAAGCTCTGAAACCGGATTGTGTATCAAGTAATTTCTGTTTCGTTTTTATGCTAAGTAATAAAGAAGACAATTTATTACTAAGGATTCTATTAAAGGGCATTTTCTTTAAGTTTTTCAACCTATTGCCGATTACGACATCATAGTTTTCTAAGCCCAAAATTAATTCAGGGATTTTTTCCGGTATGTGCTGAAGATCAGCATCTAAAGTTATTGTTATATATGCAGCGTGTTTAATGCTTTCAAGGAAGCCGGTTTTCAGCGCATATCCTTTGCCGCGGTTTCGGGAATATGATACCAGGACAACTTTTTCATTTTGGGTTATCTCATCGCATGAATTATCGGTCGAACCGTCATTTACCGCAATTATGAGGTCGACAAAAGGCAGGGTACGGTCAATTATTTCCCGGATTGTGTTGTTCTCATTGAAGAAAGGAATAACCGCACAAATTTTATTTTTTTCTGAAATATTGTTCAATTAAACCCTTCAAACCCTTCTCAGAAGGACTCTTAAAAGTCCATGATAATTTTTTCCTCAGCATTTCTTTAGAAAGACCTTTTGTTATGCGGCCATTTTCGGCAATAGAAATACTGCCGGTTTCTTCGGAAACTATTACACTAATAACATCTGCCTGCTCGGAAATTCCGAGCCCGGCTCTGTGTCTCATCCCAAGATGTTCGCCGTTTACAATTGTGGCTAAGGAGAGAGGTAATGTACAACCTGCTGCTTCTATTACGTCATTTTTAACAATCACAGCTCCATCGTGAAGAGGTGATCTCGGGAAAAATATTGTTTCCAATAAAGGAACGCTAATTTTTGCATTCATAATTTCGCCGGTTTCCGAAAATCCTCTTATCCCGGTAGATTTAAGCACAACTATTAATGCCCCATGCTGTTTTTGAGAAAGTTCAAATGCTGCGTCTGCTATAACTTGCGGAGTTTTCGGGGACTCGGACTTTACAAACAGCCTGAAGAAAGGATTACGTGCAACAATTACCAGGATGCGCCTTATCTCCGGCTGGAACAAGATTACAAATGCAATTACCCAAATATCGGTTACCAATTTCAACAACCAGCTTAATTCCTTAAAATTTGCCGCCTGTGCTGCAAATGATAAAAGCAGGATTATCATTAACCCGATAAATATTTGAGATGCAATAGTCCCCTTCAAATTCTTATAGAGTTCGTAAATAATAAATGAAACGATTACGATATCCAGCAGATCTGTAAAAGTTACGGTTAAAAAGCTTATTTTAATTAAATCAAACATCTAAAATATTTTTTTTACAAATGGTTTAATAAGTTACAAATTTGAGCGCCGTATTTCACGTTGTGGGTTCTGATTATTTTTGCACAGTTATTAACGGCAATTGCTTCAACAACGGCTGTGGCAGTATCGCGTTCTGTTACTTCCAATCCCAGTGTCTTGCCAATAAAAGATTTTCTTGAAATTCCAATTAGTACAGGGCTTCCAAGACTTTTAAAATCGCCAAGTCTTTTTATAATTTCAAAATTGTCTTCAACGCTTTTACCAAATCCAATGCCGGGATCTATGAATGTTTCTTTTATTCCATATTTGTTAAGTAATTGAAGCTTTTCATAAAGAAAATCATAAATCTCTTTGATAAGATTATCATATTTTGGGTTATTCTGCATGTTTTTAGGCATACCCTGTATATGCATCAGAACAAATCCCGCATTATATTTCTTAACAATCTCTATCATTTGCGGTTCAAAAGAAAGAGAACTAATATCGTTAATTATTTTAGCGCCGTGAGCAAGCGTATATTCGGCAACCTTACTTTTAGTAGTATCTACTGACATAATTACGTCCGGATTTTTTGATATAAGCCCGTCTATAACCGGTAATACTCTTTTTATTTCTTCCTCTGCCGAAATGCTTTCCGAACCGGGCCTTGTTGATTCGCCGCCTATATCAATAATGTCTGCACCTTCAGCAATCATATCTAAGGCATCTTTTATTGCATCATCGCTATTTAAATACTTACCGCCGTCGGAAAAAGAATCAGGCGTAATGTTTAAAATTCCCATTACGTAGGACTTATTAAAAGAGAACTTCTTATTACCTATTTTGTAAGACTTTA
>PLNZ01000081.1 GCA_003142915.1 Ignavibacteriales bacterium
ACAAATCATAAAATATTTCCGGTTGGAAGATTGGATTTCAATACAACAGGGGTTTTGATTCTTACAAATGACGGTGAATTTTCAAATTTTGTTACCCACCCAAGAAACAAGGTTCCGCGCGAATATAAAGTTGTACTTGANNATAGAAGGAAGAAATCATTTTGTTAAAAATATGTTTTCATTACTCGGTTATTTTGTTAAACAACTTGAAAGAACCAGTTTCGGCTTTCTAAATGTTAAGGGAATACCAGCCGGTTCTTATCGATTATTATCTTATCCTGAAATAAAGAAAATATATGACACATTCGGCAAATAAAATACTAATTGTTTTTTTAATCTGTTGGTCGGCATTTTATGCCCAACAAAAAGATTCTTTAAGTGAAAAGAGAAGTATTCCGGTGCTTAACCCATTGAATGAGCTTCGGGATCAACTTGATGATTTATTTAATGACTCAAATTTTAGCAGCGCTTTCTGGGGAGTAATGGTCAAATCATTAAGAACCGGTGAAGTCATATATAAAAGGAATGCCGATAAACTTTTTATTCCGGCTTCCAATATGAAACTATTTACCAGTTCGGCAGCACTTTTACTGCTTGGCTCTGATTATCAGTATGAAACTAAAATATTTTTAAATGGAGAGATACAAAAAGGAGTTTTACTAGGTGATGTTGTTATACAGGGTTCAGGTGACCCGACAATGTCCAGACGATTTTATAATGATTCGGATACAAAAATATTTGAAGACTGGGCCGACACTTTAAAATCAAAAGGTGTTTGGGTAGTCTATGGAGATTTACTGGGCGATGATTCTTACTTTGATAATATCGGTCTTGGAAAAGGATGGTCTTTGGATTATGAATCAAGCTGGTTTGCAGCCCCTTCAGGGGCACTAAGCTTCAATGATAACAGTTTGGAAGTTATTATTGAACCAACTGAAGAAAATCATCCGGCTAAAATTTCTATTAGTCCCGATACAAAATATGTTTCTTATTTATCAAAAGTAACTACAACCGAGGAATCTTCTGAATCTTTAGTTGATGTAAAACGCATGCGCGGAACAAATCAATTTGTTATTACAGGTAACATAGGAAAAAATTCAAAACCTATANNGTTTCCATTACTGATCCTACAATGTTTTTTTTAACGGTGCTTCGGGAAGTACTGGAAAAAAAGGGAATTGCAGTCAAAGGTAAAATCGGAACTCTTGATAATTCAGAAAAAAATATCGACACGGATGATTTGATACCGATTTATACGCATAAATCAATTCCTTTGAAATATATTCTCCAGGAATTAAATAAAAACAGTAATAATTTTTATGCCGAGCAAATATTAAAAACATTAGGATTGGAAATATATAATTTTGGTACGGTTGATAACGGAGTAAAAACTTGTAAAGATTTATTTAATACTATGGGAATTAATCCGGATAATTTTGTCATGGCGGACGGATCAGGACTTTCAAAATTAGATCTTGTTACACCAAGAGATATCGTGAAAATCTTAACTTTTATGAGTAAAAGTGATGATTTCAAGAATTTTTATGATTCATTACCAATTGCCGGAGTCGACGGGACACTTATTGATAGAATGAAAAAAACCCCGGCGGAAAATAATGTTCATGCAAAAGCAGGTTATAGTAATAATGTATCATCACTTTCAGGTTACTTAAAAACAATTTCAGGTGAACCGCTTGTGTTCTCAATGATTGTAAATAATTATTTGGCGCCCCCGGCGCTTGCAAACTATATACAGGATAACGTTTGCCATCATTTGGTAAATTTTAATAGAAACTAAAAGCAGAGTAAATAAATCAGGAGGTTTTTTGGAAAATATTAATTTAGAGCAGGAACTTAATACACTGATGCAGCGACGATTAGATGAATTAAAAGAACTTAATGAAAAAGGTGTACAGACTTTTGCATATAGCTATGATATTGATAATTATTCTGCTAATATTAAAAATAATTTTGAGCAATTTGAAAATAAAACAGTAAAAATAGCAGGAAGAATTATGGCAATACGTCGCATGGGAAAAGCTTCGTTTGCACATATTCAGGATAATGAAGGTAAAATTCAGTTCTATATTAAGAAAGATGATGTTGGCGATTCCTATGATGTTTTCAAATTATTAGATATAGGAGATATCATTGGAATTGAGGGATTTGTCTTCAAAACAAAAACAGGAGAGATTTCGGTTCATGCTAAATCATTATCGCTTCTTTCAAAGTCAATCAGACCAATCCCGATTCCAAAAGAAACAACAGATGAAAACGGCAATAAATTTGTTCACGATCAATTTACCGATAAAGAATTACGCTACCGTCAAAGATATCTCGATCTCATTCTAAATCCCGAAGTAAAGGACGTATTTAAATTGCGGTCCAGAATCATTACGGAAATAAGAAAATATTTGGATGGTAATGGTTTTTTAGAAGTTGAAACACCTATTCTTCAACCTTTATACGGCGGAGCTTCAGCAAGACCTTTTGTTACTCATCATAATGCATTGGATTATGATTTGTATTTAAGAATAGCGGATGAACTTTATTTGAAACGTTTAATTGTTGGGGGCTTTGACGGAGTATATGAGATTTCGAAAGAT
>PLNZ01000366.1 GCA_003142915.1 Ignavibacteriales bacterium
ACCGGAAACACTCCGGAAATACACCGGGTTTGAGTTGATTGAATAGTATATGTGACGATTACGGCACAGTTTTGAAATGTTTTGTAAATCTTTAAAACATCCGGTAATTTAGTAAGCCTTTATGGTTATATATTTTAGTATTGTGATATAATTGGCTTAATGAAAAATCTTTTTAGCTTAAAAAAATATTTTATAAGATATAAAAGTAAACTGCTCTGGGGAATGGTGTATATGGTTTTTTCCGACGCCCTGGCGGTTTATGTTATATTACTCTCAAAAAATGCAATAAATGCACTTACGCCTAAGGTTACCATACCCATCCTGGTTTACTATGCCTCCATGATAATCCTCGTTACGTTTATTGCCGGCATTTTCAGGTTTTTTATACGGCAGACAATAATTGTAGCATCAAGGGAAATTGAGTTTGATGTAAGGGCTGACTTCTGGGAACATATTCAAAAGCTGCCGCTAAGGTACTTCCAGAATAATTCTACCGGCAACATAATGTCCCATGCTACAAATGATATTAATGCTGTAAGGACATTTTTAGGCCCTGCCGTTATGTATTCTATGGATACCCTGATTAATTTAGTAATTACTTTAGCAATGATGATTTCCATAAGCCCGAGCCTTACTTTATATTCGGTATTGCCTCTGCCTTTTCTTTCTATTATTGTTTACAAGATAGCAAAATTAATTCATGCCAAATTTACGCTGATACAGGAAAGATTTTCAGAACTAACAACCAAGGCACAGGAAAATTATTCCGGAATACGTGTAGTTAAATCGTATGTGAGAGAAGCAAATGAGATAAAAGATTTTGAAAGTTTAAGCAAAGGTTATTTGCAGCGTAATATGGATATGATAAAGATACAATCATATTTACAGCCTTCATTAACCTTTGTTTTTAGTTTGTCTACCATTGTGGTAATCTGGGTCGGGGGAATTAAGATTATTCACCACAGCCTGAACTTAGGCGATATTGTAGCATTCCTGATGTGCTTAAGTAATTTAACCTGGCCGGTGATAGCCTTCGGATGGGTAACAAACATGGTTCAGCAAGGCGAAGCAAGCATGAAAAGATTAAATAAAATATTTGCCGAGCCTTTTGAAATTGACGATAATGCCGGAACGGATAATTCGATGACGGAATTAAAAGGGAAAATTCAGTTTAATAATGTCTCATTCAAATATGGTGAAGAACTGCCATTTATTTTAAAGGACGTTAATCTTGAAATACCAGCCGGCACGACACTTGCTATAATGGGATACACAGGCGAAGGTAAAACATCTTTAATAAATTTGATCCCGAGATTATATGATTGCACCGAGGGCGAAGTTTTAATTGACGGGCAAAATGTAAAGTCAATTCCGCTTCAAACATTAAGGACAAATATCGGTTTAGTGCCGCAGGAATCATTTCTTTTTTCTGATACTATAGCAAATAATATTTCTTACGGCTTGAGGGAAATAAATAAAGATAAAGTAATTGAATCTTCAAAGATCGCACATTTTGATAAGGATGTTGAATCGTTTCCCGAAGCATATGAAACAATAATGGGCGAAAGAGGGATAACCCTTTCCGGCGGGCAAAAACAAAGAGCATGCCTTGCGCGCGCTTTGTCAATTGATCCCAGAATTTTAATACTTGATGATTCTTTTTCCGCCGTAGATACAAATACGGAAGAAGAGATACTTAAAAATCTCCGGGAATATATGAAGGATAGGACAAGCATAATTATAAGTCACAGAATCTCAACTGTTAAAGACGCGGATAAAATTATCGTTCTTTCAAACGGTAAAATTGCCGAACAAGGAACACATGATGAGCTTATCGAAACTGCCGGAATTTATGCCGATCTATATTATAAACAACTTCTTGAAAAAGAGCTTGAAGACTTAAATTGAGGAATATCAATGCCTAAAACAACCATAGCATTTTTTGAAACAACCGAAAAAGAAAAAAAATATTTAAAGAAAAAATTCGATAAAAACTTTGAATTACTTTTCTTCCCGGAACCATTAAATGCCTCAAATGCAGGATTAATATCAAATATAAATATTATTTCACCGTTTATTTATTCTGTCATAGATTCAGATGTATTGAACAAAGCTAAGAGACTAAAATTAATTGCTACACGGAGTACGGGCTTCAATCAGATAGATATAAAGAAAGCTCAGGCAAAGAAAATTTCCGTTGCCAACGTGCCATATTACGGAGAAAATACCGTAGCAGAACATACATTTGCATTAATATTAGCGTTGTCAAGAAATCTTCATAAAGCTTACCTCAGGACACTCCGGAATGATTTTGCCCTGGAAGGCCTGCAGGGATTTGATTTGAAAGATAAGACACTCGGAGTAATCGGCGCCGGAAGTATAGGAGTTCATGTGATAAAAATTGCCAAAGGTTTTGGTATGAAAGTAATAGCGCATGATCCCATTCCAAATCATATACTAGCCGAACTTCTGGATTTCCAGTATGTTTCACTTGATGAATTACTGAAAAATTCCCGTATTATTACACTGCACTGCCCGTACAATTCTCATACGCATCATTTGATAAACATGGAAAATATAGATAAAGTTAAAAAAGGCACATTTTTTATAAATACTGCCAGAAGCGGAGTAATTGAACCTAAGGCATTATACTATGCTGTAGAAAACAATATTTTCGGCGGAGCCGGTTTGGATGTTTTCGAAGGCGAAGATCTCTTAGAAGAAGAAAACCAAATGCTCACGAAAAATGTTGCGGTTGAACATCTTGAAGCTCTGCTTAAGAAAAATCTTCTTATACGGAAAGAGAATGTAATTTTTACACCTCACATGGCATTTGATTCAGTTGAAGCGGTTGAAAGGATAATGGATACAACGGTTGATAATATTAGATCGTTTTTAACGGGGAAAAATTATCATAAGGTAATTTAGTTAATGGCTAATGATTACAGCGAAGACGAAGTATTAGGCAAAGCATACGATGCCAGGCTGATGAAACGGCTTTTAGGTTATATAAAGCCGTACATAAAATATGTAGTATTTGCTATTTTAATGAATATCGTTGTAGCATCTTTCGGGCCTGTACGCCCTTACCTGATTGAAATAGCAGTTGATAAATATATTTCCCACGGTATTCTTTCCGGCCTTTTTTATATAAGCCTACTACTACTTGCCTCACTGATATTTCAATCCGTTATTCAATATTTTCTTAACTACTATACGCAGTACCTGGGACAAAAAACCATTTACGATATAAGAACCCAGCTATTCAAACACACTCAAAAACTTTCATTAGGATTTTTTGACAAGACTCCTATCGGCAGAATGGTTACGAGGGTTACAAATGATATAGAATCTTTAAATGATTTGTTCTCTTCCGGTATAATAATGGTATTCAGCGATATATTTACGATACTCTGGATACTTGTATTTATGTTTTATATGGATGTAAAACTTTCCTTAGTTACACTCTCAGTATTTCCCGTGCTTGTTTACGGTACATTCCTATTCAGGAGAAAAGTAAGGGAATCTTACAGAAATGTAAGGCTGCATCTTGCGCGGTTAAATACATATATGCAGGAGCACGTTACGGGAATGAATATAGTCCAGATATTTCATAAAGAAAAACCTGAAATGAAAAGATTCCTTGATATAAATTCCGATTACCGCAAAGCTAATATTCAATCGAATTTTTATTATGCAATTTTTTATCCCGGCGTNNCGGCGTTGAATTTCTAAGCGCCATTGCCATAGGATTAATTATATGGTACGGCGGCGGAGAGCTTATGCATGGTACCCGGCATGTGGGAGTATTGATCGCTTTTATCATGCTTACAGACATGTTTTTCAGACCGATAAGAGATTTATCCGAAAAATATAATATTCTTCAAACAGCTATGGCTTCCTCTGAAAGAATTTTCAAACTGCT
>PLNZ01000049.1 GCA_003142915.1 Ignavibacteriales bacterium
TCTTGATTTCAAGAATCCAAAGGTCAAGGATGAAGGGCAAAAGAAAAGTGTCGAGGAGTTGGTCAAGGGGATTATGGAGAGGGAAAGTGAAATATCGGATATTCTTTCTTCAATAAAATTATGAGCAGAATCTTTGATTTCAATAAGCGATTTGGTAAGGCTATTGATCCTGAAGAAGTTAAACAGGATTTTATTAATAAAATTACACACTATCTTATAGAACCGTTGGATGATCAAGCTGGCTGGCATTATGGTGCTTACTCTAATACCACTAGACTGTTTGATTTTTTAGCGATTGAGTTTAATCAGAACCCAACAACTATAATTAAGGATTATAANNCAATACTCTTTTACTTATTGAAGTATTATATGAATATCTTCCAAAGTACGGCTTGCCTGGGTATAGCGAAAAATGGGCTGAATTAATCGACGGGGTTGTTACAATTGCGCTCGCACAACCAGTTTCTCTTGGTATATCTTGGCGTAGTGGAAAATTTTATCCAGAAGGTGTTGAAGAATTTGACGAAAAATTGATTTCTGATGTATTAAAATGGCTTGAAGGAAAACCCAAAATTCAGGCACTCTATAAAAATGCTCTTGATAACTATTCGCAATCACTTGCAGAACCAATAAAAAGAAAAGACGTTATCAGTAATGCATTTCAGGCTGTAGAAAAATTTACACAGGAATTCATGGAGAGTTCTAAACCATCATTTGATAATAACTTTAATGATCTTTTGAAGAAATTAGATATAGACAAGGAATGGGGGAAAATATTTAATGCATATAAAGAGTTAAGTAAAGAGTTTGGTCGCCATGGTGGTAGCGATGAGAATTTTATTCCAAGTCAAGAAGATACGGAGGCCTTCTTATATTTATCAGGCATTATATTAAGGATTATTCTTCAAAAGGAAAAAATATAATGGAAAAAATATCTTTAAATACTACTCGTTCTCTTATTCCGCCAGTCTACTATGACCTGTCGCGGGTTGGCGAAAATGAACTTGCATATAGGCATTACAATGTCAGACACCCATGTGCTATATTTTCGATTCACTTTTCGGATGTAATAAAAGCATTCAACGATCTAAGCTTGCTTATAAATAATCNNGCAATCGTCGACCATTACATTTCTTCTTCGATTAACAAATTATTTTGATTGTGGTTACGAGATTTTTCTTTGTTTTTGCAATAAACATGATCAGCCCAGTCAGAAAGAATATTTACACACATGGTTTGAGAAAAATAAATATACAGAGGTAAAAGAATACTTTAAAAATATCAAAGAATTAAATATATACAGGAATTTTTTTAACGAGTTAAAGCATTCAAGCCATAGATTGGCTATATTTCAAGTGCTATCTCCTGATTCTACAAAAATTCTTGGTTGGTATCTGGAAGGAGTTAATGACGCTGGAGCAATTGGTCCTGTTCAAGATTTTCACCCGCAGTTTGATGGTATGTATACGGTATGGTCTTACGATTTTCATCTAAGAATTTTTTACTACCTAATTTACAAGATAGCGATAGAGATTGATGAAGTTGTGCATAAATTATGCCAGAAAAATTCTATAAATTTACCTATCGGAAATATACCACTTAATCCCGTTCATATTGAAGAATTATGTTCTAAAGCTTTTTCGGGTTTTGGTCGTCGTTTTAATGATAGAGGAATTTTCTATTCACAAGAGGTTGGTCAAAAGACAAAGAAAGTTGTTCTTGATGTTGATCACGGTACTTTATCTTTTGAAGACTTTTATCCGCAAAAAACGCTTGATCCAAAATCCAAAAAGGTATTTCACACAAGAGGGGATGGTTTTTCTCGGTCTTTCAATATGATTTTTACAAAAGGTGATGAAAAATAACTGGCCAACAAAAAAACTAGGTGATGTATTAGAGATTTGTGATTCTGGTACTTGGGGAAATGAAAGTCCAGATGGAATGCCTCTTTTGCGTTCGACTAATATGCAAAATGGACAATTAATATTAGACGATTTGAAATATATTGATGTTCCAAAAGATGCGGTTGAGCAATATGTTCTTCGTGAGGGTGATATCTTAATGACCAAATCTAGCGGAAGCGTTGATCATATCGGTAAATCTCTTTTTATTACAAAGGAAATGGATGGCAAGTATGGATTTTCAAACTTTACCCAACGTCTACGAGTGAATCGAAAAATTGTATTGCCGGAGTGGATTTACCTTAAGGTTTCTGATCCTGCAACTCGTGATTTTTTACTTGGAGCAAGTCAAACTACTACTGGTCTTCGAAATCTAAAAATTCCTGCTTTAAAAAACCTCGAAATCCCCCTTCCACCACTCGCCGGNNGCACTTTTGGCGCGCAAGGAAGCCAAGCAAGATGCGGCGATGATTATGCAGAAAGCGTTGGATGAGGTGTTTGCTAAATCTGGCAAAAAAGGATGGCCTCAAAAAAGTATTGAGGAATTAGCAACCGAAATCAAGTCTGGTTTTGCTTGTTCAAAAAGAAATGAAATTCCTGAAGGCATTGTCCATCTACGCACACATAATATCGATTTAAATGGACGACTCAACCTTGATAAAATTATAAAAATACCAGAGTCGTTTGTAGACACAAAAGTTTTCAATTTGCACAAAGACGATATCATATTCAACAATACAAACAGCGTTGAATTAGTTGGAAAAACTATCCTTATCAAAGATAACCTTCCTTATGCTTTCAGTAATCACTTAACAAGATTAAAGTTTGATCAAAAGGAAGTTATGTCAGAGTGGATTTTAGCTATATTTCAAAAACTCTGGCGCGAGAAATATTTTGAGAGTATTTGTACTCGTTGGGTTGGTCAAGCTGGTATAAATCAAACAAGTCTAGGAAAAATAAAAATCCCTTTCCCACCCCTCGCCGAA
>PLNZ01000312.1 GCA_003142915.1 Ignavibacteriales bacterium
GGGAATAATCTGGTCGCCGACACATATATTTAGTTTATATTTAAATAATTACGAAAAAATATAATAATTATATTAAAATATTTTGTTATTTTAAATATTTTTTATTTAAAAATGGATTACAAAAATCATTTGAAATATTTTTCAAAATGAGTAAATCAAATAATCATTCAGATAGTATGCCTCTTTTATTACTGGTTGAAAATGACCAGCCCAGCCGTGATGTTGTTAAAATTTTTTTAAAAAATGTTTGCAACGTAGAATGTGCCTTAAATGCAACGGAAGCTTTAGAGAAGATAAATAGTGCAAAATTTGATATTATCCTTATGGATATTAATCTTGGCGGAGGGATGAATGGCATTGAATTGACCCGCCAAATTAAAAATGACAAGCGATATGAGCAAACACCCATTATCGCGTTGACTGCCTATGCGATGGCCGGGGATAAAGAGAACTTTCTGGCAGCCGGTTGTACTCATTATATTTCGAAACCATTTGATAAGAAAACATTGATTGGATTGATTAATAAAATTTTAAATAATAAAAGTTAGTCTAACAATTTACATATACTAACAGCCTAATATTTTCTGCTTTCGATTTTTGATAAATAAAAGAGGTAACTATTTAAATAATCTATTATACCTCTAAAACAGTTGTGTGTTAAACTGTGTAAAGGAATTTTATTTAATATTAATGTAACTTTCATTTTTATTTTATCATTAAGAGCGGGAATGAACTTATAGATTGCCAGTTATGTTAAGGAAGGGAAAGCAGTATATTCAAAATAATTTTTCTCAATTTTCAATTTAGAGCTTAAGCAATAGTTGTTAACTAATTGTACATCTTCGATAAATCAATTGTTTTCCCAATATATTCATTTGTAACAGGCATTTAATTTTTTCCTTCAATTTCTTTTATAATAATATAAGGAATTTGCGCATTTCAAACACCAGATAATAATCAAAAGGTTTTTCAGAAATTATTTCATCCTCTTTATCACGACTATAGTCTTATCATCGGAATATTCGCCGTTCTTAGAAAAGTTAATTACATCATCCATAATTGAGTATGTAATTTCTTTAGGAGTTAGATCCTTTTTTCCTAATAAAATATTACCCAGGCGTTCTTCTCCATAATTTTCAAATTTTGTATTAGCCGCATCGGTTACACCATCTGAATATATAAGCAAAACATCGCCCGGGGCAAAACTAATACTGTCGATTGTATATTTTGCATAAGGTGAAGGACCCAAGACAGGCCCCGTTGACGGCAATGTGATTATATTATCGGAGTTTTTCTTTATAAACATCGGAGAATTATGTCCGGCATTTGCATATAGCATAAGTCCGCTCTTATCTCTTGAAAGTTCACCATAGAATAAAGATGCAAATTTTTCATCCTTAAATATTTTATTAACAAGCGAATTCATACGCCTCATAAGAGAAACAATTTTTATTTCAAAGTTGCATGCCATCCTTAACGCGCCGGAAATGTACATTGCTTCGGCAGCTGCGCTCACTCCTTTACTTGCAGCATCGCCTACAGCAATTGCCAGGTAGTCTCCTTCCGAACCTATTTCAATATAATCAAACAAATCTCCACCGACAATTTCAGCAGGATCCGAAATACCAAATATGACATAATCATGAAAAGTATATTCATGTTCGGGTAAAATTGATTTCTGAACTTCTCGTGCTTTGTCCAAATCTGCTCTAAGCGAACTAGCTCTTCTGGAATACCTCATTTGTTTTATTTGAGAAGTTAAAGCAGTAGCAATTATACTTAGTCTTAGACGTAAATCTTCATTAATGTTTTCGCTATTTAAAGCAAGCATATACTCATAATACAATTTCCCGTTATACTTAATTCTTGAGCCCACACCTGAGGCAGAAAACCTCATTATACCCTTTTTACGAAGTACTTGGTTTGTTTCATTTCCAAGCACAGTTCTTTCCTTCGTTACAAGATCAAATATAGGATAATCTTTAATTTTCACCCTGAAATCCGGGTTGATTTTTTCGACATTCCCAGTCTGGAATAATAGTAAATAATCGCCTGAGGCCGGATCAAACTGCCATATCCTCCCCCCTGTAATTTCAATATTCTCCATTTCAACAATTTGCTGTAAAACAAATTCAAGCATATCCTTTTCTGTCTCAAATTTTTGAGAAGCAAGATTTTCTATAGTTTTATATAGTCTTCTTTGATCCATATTTCCAACTTTTATGAATATTTAAGTATAAATGCTGTTTTTATATTTGAAAGACAGAAGCTGTCCTGTATAAGATTAATTACTTTATTTTTCTTGATCCCGGTTTTATGACAGGCAAACCCTTTTTGCACAGTTCGCAATCATCAGCAGGAAAAGAAACAACATCCATCATAACAGCGCTTTTTTGGGGAAATCCGAAATTTACTTTACCATTACTTCTATCAACAATACAGCCAACACCGACAACTACAGCGCCGCTGTTCTTCACAATATCTATAACTTCAAAAACAGATCCCCCGGTAGTTACAACATCTTCGCAGACTAAAACTTTTTCACCGGGTTCCAGAGAAAAACCTCTTCGTAGTGTAAGCGCTTTACCTTCACGTTCCGCAAAAATTGAACGCTTGTTTAACTGCCGCGCAACTTCCTGCCCAACAATAATACCACCGATTGCAGGAGCAATAACGGTATCAATCTCATAATTTTTAAAATACTCAACAATATTAGAACAAATCTTTTTCATATAGGCAGGGTACTGTAAAACCTTGGCGCATTGGAAATAAACATTACTGTGTCTGCCGGAAGTTAATAGGAAGTGTCCTTCCAATAATGCTTCCACGTTTTTGAATATTTCAAGAATTTCTGTTTCACTCAGGCTCATTATTTACTCTCTATTTATGCTGCATAGCGTCTATTCACAGCGCTGCCGCTTTTTATAATTCTTCTATTTTTTTTGCCAGATTAAAATCATTCTGAGTAACGCCNNTTAAAATCTTTTAATTTAAATTCTTTGCTGATGGAATTATCCCGGAATGACCACCCAGAAATTTCTTTCAGCTTTTCATTTATCTCATTTTCAGTTAATATTTTCATAAATTTCTCCGCACAAAAATTTTAGAAAGTTCGGTTTAAAATTAAATATAAAAAAAGCGTATTTAAAGAAATACGCTTTTTGTAGTTCATAACTTAAAAACAAGAAAATTATATTTATTGTACTTCACTTGTATCAGTCTTTTCTTTTTCTTCCTGTCCGGAATTAACATCCAATTCACCTTCAAGAAATGTAAGTTCTTCCAAATTCTCAAAATGTTTGGCAAGAATTTTACATCCGTCCTTAAATGTTCCTCTTAATATTTCTTCGGCAAGAGGATCTTCAACATATTTCTGGATTGCCCGTCTTAAAGGTCTAGCACCATACTTAGCATCAAATCCTTTTTCAGCTAAAAAGTTTTTAGCTGAAATATCAAGAGAAAGTACCATTTTATTTTCATGAATATTCTTATATATCTCTTTCAAATCAATATCAATTATTTTGAGGATATCTTCTTTTTCAAGATTTCTAAATACAATAGTTTCATCAACCCTGTTCAAAAATTCAGGATTAAAGAGTTTTCTCATTGCTTCTTCAACTGTATTTTTCAACGATGAATATTTATCATCGGCTTTCTCACCGCCAAAACCGAATGAGCCGATATTCTTAATATCGCGTGCACCCACATTTGTGGTCATTATAATAATTGCGTTTTTGAAATCCACTTTTCTGCCCAGGCTGTCGGTAAGAACGCCGTCATCCAGAACCTGAAGCAATATGCCGAAAATATCCGGATGAGCTTTTTCAATTTCATCAAACAACACAACCGAATAAGGCCTTCTTCTAACTTTTTCGGTAAGCTGGCCTCCTTCTTCATAGCCGACATATCCGGGAGGGGCTCCAACGAGCCTTGAAAGAGAAAATTTCTCCATGTACTCACTCATATCAATTCTTATAAGGGCATTATCCGAATCAAAAAGGTAGCGGGCAAGTACCTTGCAAAGTTCAGTTTTTCCAACACCTGTTGGTCCTAAAAATATAAAACTGCCTATAGGTCTGGTAGGATTTTTCAATCCTGCTCTTGTACGCCGGATAGCTTTTGTAAGCTTGGAAACAGCCTCATCCTGTCCGACAATATAATCTTTCAAAGCATCACCCATTTTGAGGAGCTTCTCAGACTCAGTTTGTGCAACCCGAGTGACGGGAATTCCGGTCATCATCGCAACAACGGTAGCTATATCTTCTTCACTAACATCATGCACAATATCTTTAGTTTTTGCATCCCATTCACGTTTTGCAATTTCAAGGTCGGATTGAAGATTTCTTTCTTTATCCCTTAATCTTGCAGCCTCTTCATAATCCTGACGTTTTACAACAGCAGCTTTTTCCTGCCTAACCTTTTCAATATCACCTTCAAGGTCAAGCACTTCCTGGGAAACTTCGAAGTTGCCCATGTGAACACGCGACCCGGCTTCATCGATTACATCTATTGCTTTATCGGGAAGATGACGATCTGTAATATAGCGGTTGCTTAATTTAACAGCCGAATCGATAGCATCTTTGGTATATCTTACATGATGATGTTCTTCATACTTAAACTTAATGTTATTAAGAATCTGAATTGTTTCGTCATAACTTGGCGGTTCAACCATAACCTTTTGAAAACGCCTGTCGAGAGCGCCGTCTGTTTCGATATATTTACGGTACTCATCGAGAGTGGTTGCACCGATACATTGAAAATCTCCTCTTGCAAGCGCCGGTTTAAACATATTTGAAGCATCAAGTGAACCCGAAGCGCCGCCAGCTCCTACAATTGTATGTAATTCATCGATAAAAAGGATTACATCTTTTGCCTTTTCAAGCTCATTCATTAATGCTTTCATTCTCTCTTCAAACTGACCGCGGTATTTTGTACCGGCAACTAAACCTGCAAGGTCAAGCGTTACAACTCTTTTATCCTGTAAAGTTCTCGGTACCTTTTTCTGAACTATTCTAAGTGCAAGCCCTTCCGCAATAGCAGTTTTACCAACACCCGGTTCACCTATCAGCACTGGATTATTTTTCTTTCTACGGCTTAATACCTGCGCAACACGCTCAATTTCTTTTTCACGCCCGACTACCGGGTCAAGTTTATCTTCGATAGCAAGTTTAGTAAGATCACGTCCGAAATTATCAAGAACCGGCGTTTTAGTACGTTCAATCTTTTTATCCGGAGGCGGTATAGCTGAACCTGCATCCTTAGAACTTTTACTGCTTAACATTGCATTAAGCTCTGCACGGGCAGCATCATAAGTTACATTGAACTGATGTAAAATCTGTGTAGCTATATTATCCTCATCACGTAAAAGTGAAAGGAGTAAATGTTCCGTGCCTATTACATCTGCTTTATAAATTTTTGATTCAATCTGCGTAATCTTTAAAACTTTTTCCGCCTGTTTAGTAAGAGGTATATTTCCTATCGTAAGTGTTCCGCCGGAAGTTCTTACAGTATCTTCAATTGCTTTTTTTAATTTCATCAAATCACAATCCAGATTCCTTAAGATTCTAACAGCAACACCTTGTCCTTCGCGAATAATTCCCAGCAAAAGATGCTCCGTGCCTATATAATCATGACCAAGCCTGAGAGCTTCCTCCCTGCTTAATCTAATTACATCCTGAAGTCTATCCGAAAAATTTCCGTCCATAGTTTTTCCTTTTTTCTCTATATTTTTTTATACTGGAAAAAGTCCTGTATAAATGCTTGACTGTAATATATAAATAGTATTTTCCTCAATCAATACATGCAAATTTAGCTTAATTTCAAGAAAAATTCGTTTGCCTGAAACATACTTCCAAGTTTAGTTCCAAATTAATGCCCTAAATGTGACGTCAATTAAAAATTGTCACTTTAATCTAACCTTTTGTCAGATTATTGATAATTTACATACTTATGACAGATTAATTGACAAAACGTTCACTCAATTTACCTAACTACATATTAAGGGATCAAAAACTATACCGGAATTAATATTTAGTCTTGATAAATCACGGGAAAAAACAATTTCGCATTTATTATCGAGAAAAGAATAGTTTTTATTTATCGCTGAAATCGGTTTGCCTTTAAATTCGGACAAAGATATAAAAATATTTTTAATAAGTAAACAATATACATGCTAAAGTTTCATTTTTATAAAAAGATGGGAAATACCGACAGGTTTTCCGTACCCAAAATATACCTGTTATTTCTTCACAATTAAGAAGTTTGGAGAAGAATATCTTAACTCACCGGTATCCAATCTGGCAACGACCCGCCACAAGCAAGATTGAATGGTAGAATATATTGATATGCTATTTCTTTAAAAAATTAAACCCTCAAAATTTTATATTAAGCTGTTTTGATAGAAATATTAACCCACGTATAATAAAGAATACAAAAACAAAATTTTCTCAATATCAATAAACCCGGGAGAATAGATGTATATAAAATTTTAAGCAATTGTGACCCCAAAAGGCTTCTAAGCCATAATAACTTTTCACTTTTATATCATTTTAATTTTTTCGTTTATATCTTTGAATTAACGACTAAATAAAGATTCTCATGCTACAAAAGAAATACACCTTAAAAAGGTTAAAAGAAACGACCCTTTCCAAACCGGTAATTGATGAATCAAGGTTTGTAATAAATTACAAAAATGAACTGAATCCTGCACAATTTGATGCAGTTTCTGCTCTTGACGGAGCGTACCTTGTTATTGCCGGCGCGGGCACCGGGAAAACACGCACACTTGTTTACCGGGTTGCAAGACTGGTTGAACTGGGTTATGATCCAAAATCTATTTTACTTCTAACTTTTACGCGCAAAGCAGCTAATGAAATGATGAACCGGGCATCGATTCTTCTTGATAACAGGTGTTCAAAAGTAAACGGCGGAACTTTTCATTCTTTTGCAAACCTAATTCTTAGGAGATATGCGAAAGCCGCAGGTTTGGACTCATCCTTTACCATTCTCGATCAAAGTGACAGCGAAGATATAATAAATCTTATCCGTTCACAGGCAGGTTTTATATCTAAAGAAAAAAGATTTCCGAATAAACAAACTCTTGAAAAAGTATTTAGTTTAAGTATAAATACCGGGAAACCGGTTAAAGATTTAATTGAAGAGGATTTTCCTCATTTCATAGAACAGCTCGATAAAATACTTGATATTCAAAAAGTGTTTATTAATTATAAGCATAAAAATAACCTGCTTGATTATGACGACCTGTTAGTATATCTGAAAAATCTCTTACTTGAATCCGGTTTGCCTGCCAAATCTTTATTATCCTCAATTAAATATGTTATGGTTGATGAATATCAGGATACAAACAAGCTTCAGGCTGAAATTATAAAAGGATTAACACAGTTTAATAATAATATTATGGTAGTGGGGGATGATTCTCAATCAATTTATTCTTTCCGCGGCGCTGATTTTAAAAACATAATGGAATTTCCAAAGCTCTTTAAAAATGTAAAAATCATTCAGCTTGAAGAAAATTACCGTAGCGTACAGCCTGTACTAAATTTTACAAATCATGTAATTGAGAAGGCAATTGAGAAATATCCTAAAAATTTATTTACAAGGAAAACAGGCGGAGAATTACCTGTAATAGTTGCCGCAGCTACGGAAAACCTTCAATCAAAATTTATAGTTGAAAAAATACTTGATTTGAGAGAAGAAGGAGTGCCTCTTAGAGATATTGCCATACTTTTTCGCTCATCTTTCTTTTCATTCGATCTCGAAATAGAACTGGCAAAAGCGAATATTCCATTTCAAAAATTCGGCGGGATGAAATTTATTGAGACGGCACACGTAAAGGATGTTCTTGCTTTTTTAAGAATTGCTGCAAACCCGAAGGATGTTATAAGCTGGTACAGGGTTCTTTTACTGCATGAAGGAGTAGGGCCCAAAACAGCGCAGAAAATTTTAGATGAGCTTGCAACTGCACGGTTGACAATAAAAGCCAATCCCGAATCAAATGCTTCTTTTTCAGAAGAAACAAGTTCACATAAAAGCAGTGATAAAATTGCCGGTTTGTTTCAATTATTATATAAGCTTCACACAGTGAAATCCCTGCCATCTGAAAAAGCACAATTGGTAATGGATTATTATTACCCACTCTTTAAAGATAAATATGACGACTATAATAAACGCAACAAAGACCTGGAAATACTTCTTAATATAACACAGAATTATAAATCTTTAGATAACCTGCTTGCAGATTTGGCAATAGAACCGATTATAGACAGCGTTATAGACATCGGCGCCGAGGATAAAGAAAATGAGTTCGTTACTCTATCGACCATTCATTCGGCAAAGGGATTGGAGTGGCACTCGGTTTTTATTATACATCTTGTTGAAGGATTTTTCCCCTCAAGCAGGTCGGCAGATAAGCTTGAAACTCTTGAGGAAGAACGAAGGCTTATGTATGTGGCTTCTACAAGAGCTAAGCAAAATCTTTTTATTTCTTATCCAATGAATATATTCGACAGGGAAGCAGGAATGACGCTGTCTAAGCCTTCAAGATTTATTACGGAAATTAACCCTGATTTAGCCGAAGGCTGGCTGCTGGATGAAGATAATTAATAAAGTAAAATAAATGATCTTTTTAATTATTATATTAATTGCAGTATCAATTTACTTCTTATTTAACCTGACTTTAATTTTCTCCATCCTAAAAAAAAATAAGAATCCCGATTCTGAAAAATCCATTTCGGTCTCTATAATAATAGCCGCTAAAAACGAAGAGCAAAACATTATCCATTTGATTAATTCACTAATAGAACTGTCTTACAATAGGGAGAAATATGAAGTTATAATCATTGATGACAATTCTTCAGACCAAACATTTGAGATAGCACTAAAAGCAATTGAAGGGCATCCAAATTTTCAAATTTACAAAGTCCATGATAAAATTTTCCCTGCAAAAAAAGGAGCTTTGGCTTTTGGAATCAATCTGGCTTCCAATCCATATATTTTAATTACCGATGCAGATTGCAAGCCTCAAAAGAACTGGCTGTATTATTTCTCCAAAGAGTTCAATTACGGTTATGATTTTGTTTTTGGAATAACGCCGTTTTATCAGGACAAATCATCGGTAAATAAAACTGCTTGTTTTGAAAATCTTAGAAATTCGTTATTAACATTTTCAGCCGCACAACTGAAGATGCCCTACTGTGCATCGGCAAGAAATTTCGGCTTTAAAAAATCATCTTTTAAAATGATAAAGGGATATTTCAACACGGTTGAAACTCTAAGCGGCGATGACGACCTACTTTTAAGAGAAGCCGTGAAAAGTCATTTAAAAGTCAGTGCAATATTTAATTACGAGGCTTTCGTTTATTCAGCTTCCAAAAAGACATGGAAAGAATATTTCCGCCAGCGATTAAGGCATACCAAAACATCAATTTACTATCTTACAAGGCACAAAATCTTTTTAGGGTTGTGGCATACTTTAAATTTAGCAATGTTGTTTTCCCCTATACTTTATATGATTAATATCTCTTATTTATTCCCGTTTATTTTTAAAACTATTATCGATGCCGGTACAGTTTTATTTATTCAAAAGAAATTCGGATACCGGTTTAAACTTTGGGAAGTAATTTATCTTCAGATTTTTTATGAATTGATACTGATATTAAATTTTGTAAATGCTGTTTCCAGGAAGGATACATGGAAATAATAGAAGATTGGAATTGAAATAAATGAATTATAATACTCTTGCTAAGAAAGCTATTGAAGCAAAATCGATTTCTTATCCCCCTTATTCAAATTTTCATGTTGGTGCTGCATTATTAACAGAGGATGATAAGGTTTATTTAGGAGGAAATATTGAAACTCCTTCTTATAGTTTAACAATTTGTGCAGAAAG
>PLNZ01000196.1 GCA_003142915.1 Ignavibacteriales bacterium
GTAAATTTTTCCTGAAGCTTTTCTACTTCATCTTTTTGTTCTACCAACCTGGTTTGCAAGTTGTTATAGTTTGACTTCAAAGAAGACAGCTCGGAATTTAATGCAGAATTCTTTGCCCTCTCAGAAGACAGATCTGCGGATACCTGTCTAAGATTTTCATCCGTATATTTATTCCTCTCCTCTATCCTGCTTTTTTCAATATTAAGATTGCCTATTTGACCTTTAAGCTGCTCCAATTCTTCCGGAGAGGTACCTTTAAGGCTTTGTAATTTAGATTTTAATATTAACCAGGCAATTACCGTCCCGATTAAAATTCCGATTATTAGAAATGTTATTTCCATATTTTAAATATTTTTTAAAGTTAAACCCAGGAGGCTGACTAAACCTCTGAGGTTGAAGCCAAACCCCGGAGGTTAATTAAATATACAAAGCAAGGACTAATGTTAAATTAGTCTAATTTTACAACATTCTCCACTGCCGCTAAGAGGGTATCATTCTTAATTAATTCTGCAATTTTTTTTACATCGTTATAGAGAAGCCTGTCGCCGTTTAAGGGTTTTACAACTTTTCTTATTTCTATGTAAGCAGCAGAAGTTCCTATACCGGGCTTTTTAGGTTTTAAAAATTCTATCGCCTGTGCGGCAGTCAGGAACTCAATTGCCAGAACATTTTCCAGGTTATTCATAATCCTGTAACATTTTTGCGCTGCAATAGAGCCCATAGAATTATGGTCTTCCTGGTTAGCAGAAGTTGGTATTGAATCAACACTGGCAGGATGTGACAAGACCTTATTTTCGGAAACGAGACTTGCGGCAGTATACTGTAAAATCATTAAACCTGAATTCAAGCCGCCGTTATTTGTCAGGAACCGGGGGAGACCACTTAATGCTCCGTTTACCATTCTCTCAACTCTTCTTTCGGAAACATTTGCAAGTTCGGAAAGAGCTATACACATAAAGTCCATTGCAAGCGCCATAGACTGTCCGTGAAAATTCCCTCCTTCTATATGCTCTTCCGTTTCCGGGAAAATAATAGGATTATCATTAACAGAGTTTATCTCAATATTGACGCGTGAGCAAATATAATCAATTGCATCCCTTGATGCGCCGTGAATTTGGGGCACACATCTTATTGAGTAAGCATCCTGCACACGAATATCATTTTTTAAATGAGACTTTCTTATCTGACTGCCCTTAATAAGAGTTAAAATATTTTTTGCAGTAGTTATTTGTCCCGGGAAAGGGCGCAGCTGATGAAGTCTTGCATCATAAGCTTTATCCGTAGAACGGAGGGCTTCATGTGTAAGCGAGGCGCTTGTATCGGCAAGCTTTATTAATTTCTTAGCTCTGATTGCAATAAAAGCGGCAAAAGACGTCATCATCTGAGTGCCGTTTATAAGCGCTAAACCTTCTTTAGCTTCAAGGATAACCGGTTGTAATCCAAATTTTTTAAGACCGGTTTTTGAAGGAATTATTTTAGCGCTTGCAGCATGGTCATCCATTATATTTTTAATCAACTGCACTCTGCCGCTGCCAATCATAGCTAATACAAGATGTGACAACTGAACCAGGTCTCCGCTTGATCCAACGGAACCTTGAGACGGAACAACCGGGATTATGTTATACCTAATCATTTTTATCAGAAGTTCCAACGTTTTCAGCCTTACCCCGGAATATCCCCTCGCCAGCGCATTAAGACGGAGAAGCATCATTATCTTCACTATAAACGGGGGCAGATTTTCGCCGCAGCCTACAGCATGGCTAAGGATTAAATTCTTTTGTAATTGTTGAATATTTTCTTTAGAAATTCTTACGTTGGAAAACTCGCCAAAACCAGTTGTAACCCCGTATATTGATTCATCGCCGTCAACCCATTTTTCTACCAGCGCTCTGGATTTTTTTATCCGCACAATAGATTCTTTGGAAATAATTATGCCGGGATTTTTATGAAGAAAAAACTCAATTTGATCTAATGTTAATGATTTGCCGTCGATTAGTAATTTATCAGCCATAAACTATTTTTTTTATTTTATCGGAATTTTCCCTGCTTGCCCTGTATGTTATAAACATAGATTGATTATCATATTTTGTAGAAAGAACTTTAGCAAGCGAGTGAATAGAGGCGGCTTTTTTTGAGTCGCTCAAATCCAAAGCAATTTTTTCTTCAACAAATGAGGCTTCAAGTTCCTCAATTATTTTTTCTCTCAAACCTGAAATATTTATTCCTCTTTGCGCCGAAATAATAACGCTTTTGTCATACTTATTACGTATATATTGAATTTTAGTTTTATCGGCGACCAAATCAATCTTATTAAAAACCCTGATTATGTTTTTATTATTACACCCCAATTCTTTTAACGTCTGGTCTACGACCATAATATGATCTTCATAATACGGATGCGAAAAATCGATTACGTGCAGAATAATATCTGCATCACGCACTTCATTTAAAGTACTCTTAAAAGAAGCGACCAGATGATGGGGAAGCTTACGTATAAAGCCTACAGTATCACTCAGCAGCAACTTTTCGCCGTTATCTATCCCGAAAGCACGTGTAGTGGAATCCAGTGTTGCAAATAATTTATCTTCGGCAAAAACATTTGAGCTTGTTAATAAGTTAAATAATGTGGATTTACCCGCATTGGTATAACCAACTAAGGAGATCCGTGTGTAGTCTTTTCTTCCCTGGCTTTGAGTTACTCTTTGTGACTCGATCTTTTCAAGTTTTTCTTTAAGAAGACTAATCCTGTTCCTGATAATACGGCGGTCCGTTTCGATCTGTGTTTCACCGGGTCCTTTTGTACCAATGCCGCCATACTGCTTTGAAAGATGCGTCCATGCTCTTGTTAACCGTGTAAGCATATACTGATTTTGTGCAAGTTCAACCTGTGTTTTTGCTTCTTTTGTCTTAGCGCGTGACGCAAATATATCAAGGATAAGCCCGCTGCGGTCAATTATTTTTTTGTCTAGAAGTTTTTCCAGGTTTCTAACCTGAACCGGGGTAAGATCGTCGTCAAAAATTATAAGGTTAACATCATTAATATCTGCAAGAGACATAAGTTCTTCCGCTTTACCTTTGCCTATATAAAATGCCGGATCGGCTGCATATTTATCCTGAGTAACTTTCAAAACTGTTTCAGCTCCTGCGGTAACGGCAAGTTCTTCAAGTTCGGTTAAATGCTCTTCAACAACTTCCCTGCTAAACTCCCTTGTAATAAGCGCAACTAATATTGCCCGTTCGATTGTCTTTCTGGGTATTTCTATCATTCTCTATAAATCTTATTATTAACTTATAATAATTAATCAAAAACTTAATCAATGTCCACCTGCACAATAATTTCGAGACCTATATCATTTAAAATTAAGTTTTAAAGTTACGCAGTTATTACAAATTTTATTAAACCTCTGAGGTTCAGGAAGGGTTTATTATTGGGATCGTTTTTCTACTAATCTGCCTAGCGGCGGACAGGCAGGTATATTACCACTAAATGCAAAAAATACCGCTGAAAATAATATTGATAAAAACAGGACGATAATTAAAGTAATTGCACGCTTTGGGCCGGTTTTTTCAATAGGGTCCTGAGCTAATTCTTTGATATTAAGTATCGGCGTATTTTTTACTTCGTCTATTTTTACCAGCTCAAGCTGCTTGCTTAATTCGAGATAAACTTCATTCATTATTTCAGCGTTTCTTGTAAGCCGCCCCTCTTCCAGCGTTAATTCAGGCGATTGTATAATAACCCTGTTCTGTACCTTAAAATACATCAACTTGTTCTCGGCAGTATTTAAGGAATCCTTAACCTGCATCAGCCTCTTTTCAATATAATCTCTTTGTTTTGATGCATAGGATATACGTTTAGTTATGATATACATATCAAGAGATTGAGCAATATTGTTCACAACATCGGCAGATAACTGCCCCTCGGGCATTGTAACAGTAACCGTTAAAATTTTAGTCATCCTGTCAACATCCGTTATAAGCTGCTTTCCTTTTGTCAGCGCGGTGTAGACCTTAAGAAACATATCACGTTCCTGCAGATCTATTGGTAAGCTTTTAGCCGGTTTTATTTTAAAATATTGAATAAGATTTACGGAATCGGGAAATTTTTCGGTTTTGTATTTAGAATATATGGCAGGAGCCAAAACAGCCTCGCTCTTTATAAGGTCCTGATAGATATCGGTAGGCGCCGTTGCGCTTACACCCGTAAGGGCGGCAAGACTCCCTAGCCCCCCTAATGATGATGATGATTCTTTACCGCCATAATCAGGCAATATTTCTATAGTACTATCGTAATATGGTTTTGTAAGAAAAATCAGATAAGCTAAAGTCAGAATCAGGACTATGGCATTAAATATTATAAATTTTTTGCGCGAAGCCCATAAATTTTTCAAATAGGGACGGACTTTTCCCACCGTTTGCTTGAAACGTTCTTCGAAGGTTAACTCGTCTATGTTTATATCAGAGTTATTTGGGGTATTTTTTTCTATAGTGTTCATTTTGTTGAATTATGAATTTTGAATTATGAATTATGAATTAAAAAATCAAATTAGAAAATAAAAGAATTACTGAAAGAATTCTGAATTTTGAGTTACCTAAAGAGTTTTGAATTATAAATTATGAATTATGAATTACTAAAGAATTAAACTAGAAAATAAGAAAAAGAACAAAGTTCTTTGAATTATAAATTCAGAATTCAGAATTCAAAATTCATAATTAATTATTTTGTGTTGTTTTTACTATTGAGGTCAGAATTTTTATTATTTCTTCAATATCATTAAGATATGATGAATAATCGTATTTAACAAGCTGACTCTCGTTCAATAATAATAACCAATACTTAGTCTCTCTTGCTTCTTTATTTGCAATCGACATTTTTGAAATGAAGTCCTTCCTGCTTTGCGCAGAAATCGATTCATTAACATTTGCACCAATGCTTGTGCCGCTTTTCAAAATTTGTTTTGAAACCACATATTCTTTTTCAACGTGTAAATATTTATAAAGTTCGATTATCTTTAATGCAAATTTAAAGGATTTATCCTTTATTATATTTTCTTCCATGTGTATTGCAACTTTTCCTTTGTGTTGTTAATCGGGTAGGAAGCGGCGGAG
>PLNZ01000351.1 GCA_003142915.1 Ignavibacteriales bacterium
TTTACCTCGTAGAGGTAACATATTTGTAGAAAAATATTTCGCAGCAAATTCATTAAACCCTTGTAGAGGGTTAATAATTTCTCCCGATCAATTGGTGATGGCAATGCCATAATAATTTTTAAATAAATAAACAGGGCACTGTAAATAATTAATTTCATATCTTGTATGAGAAATTTTATTTATCCTCTATGTGGATATTTCTGTTTTGTGGCTCTATTTTTTTCTACAATTATATAACATCTACGATGTTGTTTAAATATTGGTTTAAAATTATTTAATCACCTCACGCAAAATCTTATTCTTATGATGCAATTGGCTGAATCGCCTCTTAACATGGATTACAACCAAACATTATTTTTAAGAAAAAGCCGGTAGACAGGTTTCTACATGCAATTCTTCGTAACATGTGTTATTAAAATTCACAAATGTAAATTAACTATTTAGCTGTATCATTTTATAGTACCACTTGATAAACACACAGTTGGTTATTAGATTAAGAAGTATATATGTTTTTAAAGGTAAAAAAATGTACAAACGGTTTATATATGCAAACATGAAGTCAACATTTAATAGAGTGGCTGTTTCATCATTAATTATTTTTTTTGCTGCGCAAAATATTTTTGCAGCATACAAGCAGCCGGTTAGAAACGAACACGGAATGGTGGTTTCAGCAAGCTCATTAGCTTCTAAAATAGGCGTTGATATCTTAAAGCGCGGCGGGAATGCTGTTGATGCTGCCGTTGCAATGGGATTTGCACTCGAAGTAACTTACCCGTATGCAGGCAATATAGGCGGCGGCGGATTTATGGTAATCCATCTTAAAGATGGTAAAAATACATCTATCGATTACAGGGAAAAAGCTCCATTGGCTGCAACCCGGAATATGTTCCAGGATAGCAGCGGTAATTATATTCCGGCATTAAGCCAAAGCGGCGCTGCATCTGCGGGCGTTCCGGGAACTGTTGCAGGATTAATTTATGCTCTTAAAAATTACGGAACTATGCCGCTTCGGGATGTAATTCAACCGGCTATTGATCTGGCTAAAAATGGTTGGCCGCTCGATCTTAATACGGCTGAATCGTTCAAGAACTATTTAATTGACTTTCAAAAATTTCCGTCTTCATATAAAATCTTTTCAAAAAACGGCAAACCCTACGAAGAAGGAGAAATATTTAAACAACCCGATCTTGCCCATACATTAGAACTTATTGAATCAAATGGAACTGACGGCTTTTATAAAGGAGAAGTAGCTGATTTGCTTATAAAACAAATCAAGTCTTTAGGAGGATATATTAACCGGGAAGATCTTGATAATTATAAACCGGTAGAACGTACCCCGGCTGAAGGTACATATAGGGGTTACCATATTATTTCGATGCCTCCTTCAAGTTCGGGCGGCATTGCATTAATTGAAGCGCTTAATATTCTGGAAAATTACCAACTTAAAAAAGAAGATTGGGGCAGCAGTCAATATATTCATAGGCTTGTTGAAACAATGAAATATGTTTTTGCCGATAGAACTTTTTTCCTCGGAGATGAAGATTATGTTCACGTACCTAAAAAAGGATTGCTTTCAAAAGAATATGCAAAATCAATATTTAATAAAATTGAAAAAGAAAATAATATTGCCGTTCCTTCAAGCGAAATAAAAGCAGGCAATCCCTCAAAATATATTGAGAGTAATGAAACTACACACTTTTCCGTTTATGATCAGTACGGTAATGCAGTAAGTAGCACATATACAATAAATTCTGCATACGGTTCAAAAATAGTAGTCGACGGCGCGGGTTTTCTCCTTAACAACGAAATGGACGATTTTAGCTCTAAAATCGGCGCAGCTAATCAATTTGGCTTGATCGGAAGTATAAGCAATTCAATTGAACCTGGAAAAAGACCGCTAAGTTCGATGACTCCGACAATAGTATTAAAAAATGATAAACCATATATAATAGTCGGTTCTCCCGGAGGATCAAGAATTATCACAGTCGTTTTGCAGGTTATAATAAATTGCCTCGATTTTGGAATGAATATACAGGACGCAATAGATGCTCCAAGAATTCATCACCAATGGATCCCGGATAAAATATACTATGAGAATTTTTCTTTGATAAAAGATACGAAAGAAAATCTTGAAAAAATGGGTTACATGCTTGAAGATGTTAATCAAAACTTTGGTATTCTTGGTTTAGCTGAAGGGATATTGATTGAAGATAATATAATATATGGCGCTTCCGATTCAAGGGGGGAAGGTTCTGCATTAGGATTTTAAAACAGTTCTGTGTTACCTCCCATGAATCGGAGTTTAAAATTTTCGTACAATGTTTTCTTGACCCCACTATATGGGACGAATCCGATCAACGCCTCAATAAAACTTATAAATTAAAAATCTGCTGCAAAGAAAATCTAAGAGTATCCTCAACCGGGATTAACAATAATGCCGGGCGGGGGATCTTAAACGCTGTTAAGCTTATATCAAAATTCCCATTAACTATAAGTTTACTATCAGTCCATTTTGAAACAGCTGCAATATATATATCTTTAGTAATTCCATGAAATGTAAGCCTGCCGTGAATCTTTAAACTGTCACCTTCCTGGTAAATGGAGGAACTTATAAATCTTACATCCGGATAACTAATGGCGTCAACAGTTTCCATGGCATGGGAATCCCTGTTTGAGTTCCCGCTGTCAAACGTTGTTACATCAATCTGAACGGAAACATTCTTTATCTCCTTCTTAACAGGGTCAAGGTTAATGATACAATAAACATCCTTACTTGTAGCTTCAATTTCGTGCAGCGGATGTGTTAGTTTATATGTAATATATGATTCCTTTTTTACAGCCTGCAACTGCTTTAATTGAGCAAAAACAAGCGAACCTGAAATAAAAATTAAAAATAATACAGCATAATACCTTGCATTCATAATTTTCCTCACATTTAAAAAGTAATAACAATTAATGAAGCTGCAAATACCCCCGTTGTAATATAACCTGCTGCTTGATGAAAGTGAGCTTCATTTGTATTTAGGTGGCGCTTGCTTTCAACATAAGAACCTAATATCGGCGTTATAATCATACCTACAGCATGTATCCAGGCAAGAGTTTTATGTAATGTTGTAGTGCTTTCCTCATCCCGGCGTATTAAAGGTGGCGGAGATAAAACAGCTAAAAGCGCCGTGAGAGAATAAGTAGCTATTGTGGCATCAACAAATTTTATGTGTGTATTACCAAAAGTTTTGCTGCCGTTGTTATCAAGAGTCCGCTGGCCATAATATGCAGCGGTCATCATTAAGGCTAAAGTTACAAATCCGCTTATTTGGTGTGTAGTAAGCATGAACCGTCTAATATCAAGTTCGCTTTTCCGTTCTTCAGGGGAAAGCTGCCCTACTAAACCGATTGTTCTGAAAACTCCGTCTTCACCCCAAAATAATTTTTCACCAAAACTAATATTTTCAGGTAAAAGCCTTGTCTTTGGCGGCGGTGGCAATGAATCAATCATTGCAGAACTTTCTGTTTCGGTTGTGTCTAAGACCGGTGTAAAATTAAGTGCCGATTTCAAGCGGGTATCCATTTCAGTTTGCAAAGTATAGTTTTGGGCTGATAAATTTTGCGAACAGAAAAGAATGAAAATCAGAAACGGGAAAGTTTTTAAGTATGAACTGTTGAAATTAAGTGAATCTTTAAGTCCTAATTTAACAACGCTGCTAAAGGCCGGCGAAAAAAATATTCTCTCTTCTTTCATACTTCCTCTATTGTTTTTAAAATAAAAAAGGGCAGACGTACAAAAGATCATTAAAGGCAAACTCATCTAGCCGAATAAAAGTGAGAAGAGCCTTTAATAATTTTATATACGCACTGCCTTTCAAAATTTCTTTATTAATTTAGATAGGATTTTTTCTAATATCAAATTGGTCACTATTGTTAATGATAACCATCACATAAATCCTTTATCTATCAAGACTCATAGTTTGCTGCATCCAGTAAGGATAAACCCTCGGTAGTATGCTGACTTCATCAAGCCGCTTTACTTCCTCCGGAGTCATTGCCCATTTTGAAGTACCAAGATTATCAGCTAACTGTTCCTTTGTTCTTGCACCGATAATAACGGATGTTACAGCAGGCTTTCTTAAAAGATAATTTAATGCTCCCTGGGCAATAGTAGCATTATGATTTTTCGATATCTTTTCCAATTTTTCAATTATGTCAAAACCTTTTTCTTCATCAAATTTAAGAAATTGACTTTCCTTATCGGCTCGCCTTGCATTTTCGGGACGCTTTGCTCCCCTTCTGTATTTGCCTGTTAAGAAACCGCCGCCTAACGGGCTCCAGGTAAGTACTCCCAATTTCTGGTCAAGACAAAGCGGAATCAGTTCGTTTTCAAGGTCCCTTGCAATTAATGAATAAAATGATTGGATTGTTACAAATTTTTCAAGGTTATGCTTTTCCGAAATTGCAAGAGCCTTCATTAACTGCCATCCTGAATAGTTGGAAGCGCCTATGTATCTCACTTTCCCGTCACGGACAAGATCATCCAGCGCCCGAAGAGTTTCTTCCAGCGGGGTAAAAGGATCAAAGTTATGAACTTGATAAAGGTCTATATAATCCGTTCCAAGCCTTTTTAAACTTGCGTTACAATTTTCTATAATATGCAATCTTGATAAGCCAATGTCGTTTGGTCCTTTCCCGGTTCTGCCTCTTACCTTTGTTGCAAGAATAATTCCCTTCCGTTTGGGCCCAAGTGCTTTACCAAGAATTTCTTCCGACAAACCTTCCGAATAAACGTCTGCCGTATCAAAGAAGTTTATTCCTCCGTCAATTGCCATTGCAGCAATATCATTAGCATCATTCTGTTCAACTTCGCCGATTACTCTCCAATATCCTCTCCCGCCAAAGGTCATAGCGCCGAAGCATAGTTCGGAAACTTTTATCCCGCTGTTACCGAGAAAATTCATTTTCATTTTCGTACTCCTTAATTATTTTATTTATAATATTTACATGCAGCAACTTATTAGTATCTAATTTCAAAAAGTTTTAATAGATTTATTTATTAAAATTACACTTTTAAATTATATAAATTGCTTCATAAAATGTGTAAGTTAAAGCAAAAGAATAATGAGGAACATCTATGATAAACGAGCTTAAAAAAGATTCACCGTATTTCGATTTTGCCAATAAACTGCTGGGAAAGAGGGAAATGCATTCATGCAACGCTTCTTTGAAGAAAGAATCAATAGAACTACTGGATGAACTAATTGATTTTCTTTTTCCGCATTTTTCAAATAAAGTTTATTATTCCCCGGAAGATGTTATTGCCAAAATGCAGCTTTTGGAACGCAATATGATTTCTCTTTTAAAAATAATCACGGAGAATAATGAAAATGAAACGGAAAAAACCGCTACCCGATTTATTTCCAAAATACCGGCAGTTCATGATATGTTATGGAACGATGCCGATTCAATATATAAAGGCGATCCTGCTGCTGAAAGTATTGATGAGGTAATATTGGCGTACCCCGGATTTATGGCAATATCTATATACCGTCTGGCTCATGAATTATATAAATTGAATATTCCGATTATTCCAAGAATTTTCACCGAGCGCGCACATCAGATTACAGGAATTGATATACACCCGGGTGCAACTATAGATTCACCATTCTTTATAGATCATGGTACGGGAATTGTTATAGGTGAGACAACTAAAATTGGTAAAAATGTGAAGATTTATCAGGGAGTTACTTTAGGAGCTTTAAGTGTTGATAAATCGCTTGCTAATATAAAGCGTCATCCAACTATTGAAGATGATGTAATAATATATTCCCAGGCTGTAATACTTGGCGGCGAAACTATTGTTGGCAGAAACAGTATTGTCGGCGGTAATTCATGGATTACACAAAGTATTCCGCCTAACTCGGTAGTTTACAGTAAGGTTGAGGTTAAGGTCAGATCTAATGAAACTTACTTTAATACATTGGAATTTGTGATTTGAGATATTAAATCAAATTATCCGGTTATTCGATTGATTTAAGTCATCTCGAAAACTTGACATCGTAGCTGTATTGTTTTAAATTTGTATAAAGTTATGAAAATGAAAATTTCAAATAAAAGTTTATACGCAGCAGTAATTTGTTGTTGTCATATTAGAGAAAGTGTGACTGCGGAGGATATTGCCTGACTTTTATTTATAATATATATTTTTAGCAAAAGCCCTTCCAGTTGAGAAGGGCTTTTTATTTTTAAAGAAAGTTCTGAAGACAACTGCAAGAGCAATCATATAAACATAAACAAATACTAAGGAGAAAAAATGAGATACAATAATATTCTGGAAGCCATCGGCAATACACCTATTATAAGAATTAATAAATTATTCGGTAATACACACGAAGTATGGGTTAAGCTTGAAAAAGCAAATCCCGGCGGAAGTATTAAAGATAGAATTGCCCTTTCGATGATTGAAGATGCTGAAAAGAAAGGCATACTAAAAAAAGACAGTATAATTGTCGAACCTACCTCAGGAAATACGGGCATTGGCCTGGCGCTGGTTGCTGCAGTAAAAGGCTACGAAATAATCCTGGTTATGCCGGAATCAATGTCTATTGAAAGAAGAAGATTAATGGCAGCATACGGAGCTAAGTTTGAACTTACTCCACGTGAGCTTGGAATGAAAGGTGCAATAGCTAAAGCAGCCGAGATTGCAGCCGGAAATAAAAAAGTATGGGTTCCACAGCAATTTGAAAACCCGTCAAATATTGATGCACATATTAAATTTACCGCACAGGAAATTCTAAAAGATTTTCCTGAAGGGGTTGACTACCTGATTACCGGTGTTGGTACCGGCGGGCATTTAACGGGAGTTGCACAAGTGTTAAAAGAAAAATTTCCTAATACAAAAGTTTTTGCTGTTGAACCCTCCCTGTCACCTGTTATTTCAGGTGGAAACCCGGGTCCGCATCCTTTGCAGGGAATAGGAGCAGGATTTATTCCTAAAAATCTTCACACAGCGCTGTTAGACGGCGTAATAACCATCGAGAAAGATGAAGCATTCGAGTTCACAAAAAGAGCGGCGAAGGAAGAAGGGCTTTTTATCGGAGTTTCTTCAGGTGCATCTTTAGCGGCTGTATCCAAGAAGTTAAAGGACATTCCCCACGGTAAAAAGGTTCTTACCTTTAATTACGATACAGGTGAAAGATATCTTTCAGTGGAAGGATTGTTCTAACTTTATTATCTATACGAGGCTGTTTTTATATAAAAAGCAGCCTCTATATTACGCTTCCAACATTACATTATTCACATTATATCGTATGGCATTTTTTATGTCGGGCAGTTTTGCCCGACTACTGTTCTCGCCTGAAATGGCACCGGTAATTTGTCAAATACATTTGTAAATATTTAATCCAAAAATAATTCGGGATTAAACGCACTTATTTTCTTATGAAATTAGTCCCGGCAGGGATGAAATCCCTGTCCGCCGCCAGGAAACATGTCCGCCGCTAGGCGGAAGGAAGGATTTGTAACAAATAGAAACCACTAAAATACTCGGAATCCCGGGATGGTATAAAAAAACCTTTATTTTGTACTAAAACCTAAATAATTGACCAATTTTGACTGGAAAACATAATTGTTAAGTTGACGCTTATGCGACATTTATTTGGGAAACTACTAATTACAAAACATATCTGGCTTATTCCATTGGAATGGCCGCCAAAACTCGCGGTTATTCAATAAAATCTTAATGTTCAAATGAATATTTCATTTGTAAAATATTTAATTTTAATCTATTATTTACTTTTCACATTAATATAAGTTTGGAGAAAGATAAAATGAAATCAATTATAAGTTTAACAGTCGCAGTAGTTATTTCCCTGCTTCCATTAAATATTTACTCCCAGATTTCAAGAGGTACCGTAAAGGAGGGGTTAATAATTCAAAGTAAAATTTTGAATAAAGAAGTGCGGTATACTATTTATTTACCTTTTGATTATGAGACCTCGAACCGTTATTATCCTGTTGTATACCTGCTGCATGGCTATTCGGATAATGATATGGGGTGGATACAATTTGGCGAAGCAAACATGATAGCCGATGAGGGTATTGCAAATAGGGAAATTCCTCCGATGATACTGGTTATGCCGGATGGCGGCGTAAGCTGGTACATCAACAATTTTGATAATTCGGTTAGATATGAGGATTTCTTTTTCCAGGAGTTTATTCCTTATATAGAATCTCATTATAGAATTCGTACGGAAAAAAGATTCAGAGGCATAGCCGGGCTTTCTATGGGAGGATACGGCACTTTGGTATACTCATTCAAACACCCGGACATGTTTGCCGCCTGCGCTGCTTTTAGTGTAGGTGTTCGTACGGACGAAGAAGTACTTAATTATAATGATGCTCAATGGGAAAATGGCTTTGGAAATTTGTACGGTCATAATCTTAAAGGAAAAGACAGGCTTACGGACCATTATCTATCCAATAATTTATTTTATCTGATCAAAAATACAAGTGCAGAAAAGCTTAAAAGCGTAGGAATATATATAGACTGCGGTGATAAAGATTTCCTTTATAAAGGTAACTCTGCTCTTCATGTATTGCTAAGAGATTATAATATACCTCACGAATATAGAACCAGGGATGGCGGACACCAGTGGTCATACTGGCGTAGCGGACTTCTCGATGGATTAAAATTTATAGGAACCAGTTTTCATCAGCAGTAATCTATCCGTAACTTTCAAATATTCAGACAACATCGTAGATGTTGAATATTTGTAGAAAAAAACAGATTCGCAAAACAACAATATCCTCGTAATTGACGGTGTGACATGTTGCTGCTGAATTCCGTCTGATATACTTAATGATAGAGACGCACTTATGCATATCTGATGCTATTTACTAGTAGGAAGATATTCCTTATTTCAACAGCACAAGTTTCTTTGTTTCCACAAATGAACCGCCTCTCAACTGATAAAAATAAACTCCGCTTGAAAACTTAGAACCATCAAATATTACATTAAATTTGCCGGCGCTCTGCACTTCGTTCACTAATTCAGCCACTTCCCTTCCGAGAACATTAAAGACTTTCAGCGAAACCTTGCCGCTAACCGGTATTTGGTAACTTATTATTGTTACAGGATTAAATGGATTTGGATAGTTCTGAAAGAGCACGAATTCTTGAGGCATTAAACTACTATTATTAACGGCAGTCACTGTTGCCGGCTGAGTGACAGTATTGGCGTCTAATGTAACTGCGGTCTGTGCCAGCGCTCTGCCGTTTAGGGTTGCACCGGTATTCATCGCAATGTTTGTCATACACAATATTATTCCCTTCATTTGAGCCGTCGTTCCAATGGTAACTTCACCGGCGACCTGCCAGAAGATGTTGGAAGCCAGTGCCCCGCCGCTTAGAGCTACAATGGCGCCGTTAGCAATGGTCAGATTTTGCGCTATCTGGAAGATCCAAACATCTTTTGCACTGCCCGAGATAGTGACGCCACCAGCAGATACCTGGACTCCGGTACTCCATTTGTAAAGGCCGGGAGTAAGGGTCTGCCCGGTAACATCCCCGGAATATAGTTCAGTATAATTAGGCAATGTTCGTCCGGCTGCGTTTGTATATGCGGTTTGCATGTCGTTAATTGCGTTAGTCATTTTAGTTGGAGTCGGGGATGCATTGTCAGCGGCATATATCTTTCCAGTTACTAAAGATGATGTCCAAAATGTATCCGAGGGATCTTCGATTGGCCCAAATCCGGTTATGGCAGTTGCGGAAACCGGACTAACTCCAATATCGCCCGTAACTTGAGTAGTTCCCGTTGTTGAGATTCCTGTTTTTGCCAGAATCACGAAATTACCAGCCGTTCCAAGATTCACTATAGAAACTGTATCCGACGATGATTGTGACATGACAGCGACAGGCATCATTATAGCAACCGTCAAAACCGCTCCGAGAAAACGCTTCCAACTGATTAAGACAGTTGTTAAATTCTTTGTATAGGTTTTCATAAGAATCTCCATGTTGTAAGTGAAATCGTAAGTTTTAGAACAATTGCACTTTTTATTTTGTTCGGAATAAATTAGTTTTTCTGTTAAAATATTCCTCGATATTTATTTGTTAATAAGGTACGTAGATATTTTGAATGTGTA
>PLNZ01000418.1 GCA_003142915.1 Ignavibacteriales bacterium
ATCATTCTATTTGGAACATTATTTACTGCGCTTGTTATTTTTATCTTTTTCATGTTCGGGGTTGTTCATAATATTCTACATGCAGTTGTTGGTCTTCTTGTTGTAATGATAATGTCATTTTTATTTACAACTGTAGCAGCAAACGCAATAGCAATTACCGGGAATAATCCGGTTTCAGGAATGACATTGATGACTCTCATTTTGTCATCGATAGTTCTTGTTTCTGCAGGTTTATCCGGTCCAACCGGAATGGTTTCTGCACTAATTATTGGCGGTGTTGTTTGCACTGCTCTTTCACAGGCAGGATCATTTATAACCGATTTGAAAATTGGTTACTGGTTGGGGTCTTCTCCTCGTCATCAGGAAAAATGGAAGTTTGTCGGGACAATTGTATCTGCGGCAACAGTAGTTTGGGTAGNNAAAACCATTGATGTCAAATCAGCCCACTCCATGGATGCTTTATATTGCAGGTGCGTTTATTTCAATAATCCTTGCGATGTTGGATATTTCGGCTTTGGCATTTGCACTTGGTATGTATTTGCCTCTTGAATTAAACACACCGCTTTTAATCGGCGGCTTGATTGCTCATTATGTTTCAACAAGAAGCAAGGATGAGTCGCTTAATACGGCAAGGCGTGAAAGAGGTACTTTAATAGCTTCAGGTTTTATTGCCGGAGGAGCACTTATGGGTGTTGTTAGTGTTATATTAAAATCAGCAGGCTTCAACTGGTTTATGACTTCATGGTCTGAATCAAATTCCGCTGAGATACTTGCGTTTTTTATGTTCTCGATTCTCTGTGTATATACAATATGGGATTCAATGAGAGCGAAAAGGGTGGAATAAAACGACTATTAAATAATTATCCATAGGAGAATCCATGAAAAAATTAATAAGTTTTCTAACAATCAATTTGGTGTTAATAATGATATCCAACATAAGTGCTCAACAATCAGAGCGTAAAGACGTCCCCGATAAATATAAGTGGGATAATACTATTCTCTATAAAAATGTTGACGAATGGCAAAAGGACCGCCAATCAATTGAAAACCAGCTTAATAAGCTGAAACAGTTTAACGGAAAATTAGGCGAAAGCGCCGATAACCTTTATTCGGCTTTAAGACTGTATATGGATATAACAAAAAGCTACTATAAGCTTGCCGATTATGCAGGACGGCTTAGTGATGAAGATCTCCGGAACAGTGCAAACCAATCGTTAAATCAGCAGCAGACAACTTTAGGTACAAAGTTCGGTGAAGCTTCTGCATTTATAAATCCTGAAATTCTAAAACTTGATCCCGATAAAGTGAAGAAATTTTTTGAGGAAAAGAAAGAACTCATTGAATTTAGATTTTTTGTTAATGAGATACTCCGTCTGCNNCAGGATTGATTACTTCTACTACAAGTGACGTATATGGAATTTTCACTAATGCCGAAAAACCAAATCCGAAGGTTAAATTATCAACAGGCGAGGAAATTGAATTGACATCTTCTTCTTATGGAAAATACCGGACAGTACAAAATCGTGCCGATAGAGAAATTGTAATGAAATCATTTTTTGAGAATTACGATAAGTTTAAGAACACTATTGGTGCAAATTTCGCCGGAAAAATCAGAGCAGATTATTTTTACGCAAAAAACCGAAAGTATAATTCGGTTCTTGAAAGTGCGTTAAATGCCAATATGATTCCAACATCCGTATATGATAATTTGATTGACCAGATACATAAAAATCTTCCAACACTTTACCGTTTTTTGAAACTGAAGACAAAAATGCTTGGCGTTGATCAGCTTCATTATTACGATCTTTATACTCCGCTTGTTAAATCGGTTGATTTTAAATTCACCATAGAAGAAGGTCAGAAACTGATTCTTGATGTTCTAAANNAATACCGTAAAGAAGGAATTTACCGAAAGATGGAACGATTATATGCCTACAGCAGGAAAGCGAAGCGGAGCATATTCATCAGGCGCAGCTTACGATTATCATCCTTTTATTTTAATGAATTGGACTGATGATTATGAATCTGTTTCAACTCTTATACATGAAACCGGACATACAATGCACAGCTATTTCTCCAATAAAAATCAGCCGTTTGTAGATTCTCAATATCCGATTTTTGTAGCTGAAATTGCTTCTACAGTTAACGAAACTCTGTTAAATAATTATATGGTTCTGCACGCTAAAAGCGACGACGAAAAACTTTTTCTACTTGGTACTTATCTCGATAATTTAAGAACTACAATTTTCCGTCAAACATCTTTTGCTGAATTTGAACTGGATCTTCATAAGTTGATTGAGAAGGGAGAGCCTCTGACAGGTGAATCAATCAGTAAAGTTTATTATGATAATGTTAAAAAATATTATGGTAATGATGAAGGAGTTTGTACTGTCGATCCATATGTTGCTTACGAATGGGCTTTTATACCCCATTTTGAAAATTCAACTTATTATGTATATCAATATGCTACTTCTCTGATTTATGCTACAGCTTTTGCGGAAAAGATATTAAAAGAAGGACAGCCGGCAGTAGATAAGTATTATAATATACTAAAAGGCGGTAGTTCCGATTATCCGCTTGAATTAATAAAGAAGGCCGGGATTGATCCGCTTTCTTCCGAAGCATTTGATCTAACAATTGCAAAAATGAATAAAGTAATGGATCAGATGGAAGAAATACTTAATAAAAAGAAATAACATTAATTCATTTTGTCTCATTTATTACAAAACCCGATTCAGATTAAATCGGGTTTTGTGTTTTAAATACTATTTAAACCATAACCTTACTATATAAGCTACTTTATTGCTTTGTGAATTCAAATATCAAACTAGTAACGCTGACGCCATTCAGAGTGGAAATTAAACTTATGAAATTAACGTCAGCCTTATTGCCTGATATTGTATATGGCAATACGGTTGCGGAACCTCCAACGGTTGGCGTCAAAGAAAGATTTCCATTGGATGTTTTCCAATTTAGATTTTCATTTGTGATTGTGCCTCCTTGGTCCATCGACAACGACATAACATTACTGTTATTGAATACCAGCGTCATTGAAATGCCTGCATTTGCAGGAGATACTGTTTCTGTCCCCTGTTGGGTCGTACCGGTGATATTTGTTAATACCCAAGTACCGACTAGCGCACTGTCTCCGGCGGCAGTCGGATTACTGCTATCTTTTTTACATGAGGTCAAAAGAGACAAAAACATAATAAAAAATATTATTTTAGCCATAATTATCTCCATTCATGTTATTAAATTGTAATGTAATTTACACAAAACAAAAGAATCAATACAAATATTACCTTGCATATTTGTAAATTCTTTTACTTATAAAAATAAATCAATAAGGGAAAAAGCGAATTACACTTTCTCTTAAGTGGTATGAAAAGATTTGAAGGAGAAGAATAACTTTTACTAATTACTTCAGTTTCAGCTTATTAATTGCTAATCCTATTNNCGTCTAAAAACTGTTGTGTTAACTTCAAAAATTCTTTTCTAAATTTTCTCGGTATAACTATTCTGTAAAAGTATCTTGCTAATTCTAAAACTTTGTTCATTAAACTTCCGGAATACTTTTATTACATTATCGAAAAGATTGTATAATTTTATATCACAAATATAAATATTGGAGATTAATTACAATGAATATTTCAGATATACGTTCATTATTACCGCATCTAAAAACCGATCAGCTTTATTTTAACCATGCTGCAATTGGTCCCTGGTCTTCTTTAGTCCTTGATAGAATAAATGAATATGCCGGTCAGAGAAGTTCTTCAAAAATTGAAAACTATCCTTCATTAATCCGATGGAACATAAGCGCTAAAGAAAAACTTGGAAAACTTATTGGTTCATCTCCTGATCGAATTGCTTGGGTGGATAATGTTTCCAACGGTACAAATATATTAGCACAGGGATTGGATTGGAAAACCGGTGACCGGATACTTCTAAACGATA